>NZ_LNGH01000005.1 GCF_011057715.1 Marinitoga sp. 38H-ov | reverse complement strand
AATTATTATTATAGTTTATCAATAATCCTAGAGGCTTTTCTATTGTATTCATAAAATTATTGAATATATCATTTAAATTTAAAGTAAAAAATATAAATTTGTTTTCACTAATATTGTTAATGATATTAATACAAAAACAATTATTTGACAAGTAAATAGGATTTTTAATATCTATATTTCCGGTTTTTAAAATTATATTATTATTATCTGTTATAGTTATACCGTTAATAAAACTATTATTTTTTATAATATTATTGAATTCTAGTTCTAAAGCGTTTAAAGAAAAATTTTTTATCAAAGGATTTTTGTCAAAAATAAAAACAATATCATTTTTTTCTAAAATATTTTCTGAATAAGAATATATCTTAGATAAAGTATTATCTAAATATGTTTCGAACATTTTTGATGTTAGAAATAAATAATCATTTTCATCTTTTATTATTTGTGTTATTCTAAGACTTAATGAAGTAATAAAAGTAATAAGAATAACTATTATATTAAGAATTAAAATATTTTTAAATAATATTTTTTCTAATTTCATTTCAATTCACCTTTAAAAGTTTTAAATATTCATTATATTCAAAACCACTATATTTTTTAAATAAAATATCAAATTTTTTAGACTTTTTAAATAATTCAATAAACCTTTTTAAAGTTTCATTTAATTTTGGAGTGTTATATGAAGTACAAAAAGCTAAATATCCAATATTATTTGCTATAAATAGAGGTTTTAAATTATTTTTTAATGATAAAGTTTTATATATTTTTGAAAAAAATGTAAATGAATCTCCAATACTTATATCTGCTTTATTTGACATAAGTAAAAAATAAAAAAGATATCTATCAAATTTTATACCTTTTGGAAAAACAAGAATTTCAACCTCATCTTTAGAGGGTGTTTTTAATTTGTCAATATAAATCAAATTGTCATTTTCATCGAATTTTATTTTGTTTATAACAAAATCAATATTATTTATTTTTAAAGTATTAATTACTGTATCATAATAATTAAAAGTTTCTGCTGTTATTATTCTTTTTCCTTTAAAATTATTATATGAATCTATTTTTTCATTTATTCTTGAAAAAAATAATTCAGCATTTTCTATAAAAGGTACCATATTGACAACTCTTTTTCTTTCTTCGGTTACGGTTATAATATCAGTAACAATATCAACTTCATTATAAATATCAGGGGTTTTTGAGTTATTGTTTTTTGTCCAATAATCTTCGAAAAATTCTACAGTTTTAATTTTTAGGTCAACATTGATATAATCTGCAAAGGCTTCTGCTAGTTCGTAGCAAAATCCTTTTTTTTCATTAACATCAGGTTGATATATTATTTCGCTGGGGATATTTCTTATCCCTATTATTAAATATCCTGATTCTAAAATCTCATTTAATGTGCGGGCGTAAGATTGGTTAAATAAATAAAGTATTAAAAATATAAATAAAAATTTTTTCATATAGTACACTCCATTAATTTTTTTTAATTATACCATAATAAAATTAAAAATCTCCAGGAGAACCCCTGGAGATTTGTTTAATCAATATTTATTTGTTTAAATTTTTTAGCTTTTTCTGGTAATTTAGGTATTTCTATTTTTAAAACTCCAGCGTTGAATTTTGCTTTGATTTTATCAAAATCTATGTAATCTGGTAATTTAATGGATCTTTCAAATTTTCCAAAATATCTTTCTCTTTTGATATAATTTCTACCCTTTTCCTCTTTGTCATCTCTCTTTTCTGCTGATATAGTTAAAATATCATCATCTAATCTTAAGTTAATATCTTTTTTATCATAACCTGGCACATCTGCTTCTATGACTATATCTTTTTCGGTTTCGTAAATATCTATACTTGGCATAGCTATTTTAGAAGTTTCGAAGATATCAAGAGAGCCGAAATCATCAAATAATCTTTCTATTTCTCTTTTCAAAGTTTCAAATGGTTCAAAAAAGTTTGTTCCTCTTTCGTATTTTCTGATTTCACTCATGATATCCCCTCCTTTTTTAATTTTTATCAGTTTCCGTATATTAAGACGAAAAAAATATTTGAAGGTTCAAATCTTTAAAAAATATATATAACAATATTATTATGATAGTTGTAATTATAATAAATATAAAATTTACTAAAAATTATAGCAATCTTTACTTTTGTTTGATAAGAAAAAAATAATCTTATAGTAAATCCTAAAAAACTGAAGCGCTATATGCCTATTATTTTTCAAAATAGTTGATGATCTCCATATAATAAAGGCTGTTCATTTTTTAATAGCTCTTGATTAATAATTTTTCCAATATATATTATATGATCACCCGCTTCAGTTTTATTAACAATATTGCATTCGAAAAAAGCTATTGAATCTAGTATTTTAGGAATACCATTTTCAGTTAACTCATAATTAATATTTTCAAATTTATTTGTATTTCTCCCGCTTTTGCTTCCGAAAAGTCTAGCAATATCCTTTTGTTCTTTTGATAATATACAAACACCAAATTTATCTGTTTCTTCTAATAATTTATATGAATAACGTTGTTTTCCTATTGAAATAGCAATCATAGGAGGTGTTATGGATACTCTAGTTATCCATGCAACTGTAATTCCGTTTAATAATCCATGAGAATTCATTGTAATAATAGAAGCTACATTATATATTTTTCCTAAAGCATCCATATTAACCACCTATTCCATCATATTTTTTAATGTTGTTTTAATTTCTTCAATTATTTTTTGTGATTCTGATTTAATTTCTTCATTATTTGTATTAGATACTATATCTTCAAAAGATTTTAATATTTTTTCTAATTCAGGTTGAATAACATCTTTTGGTTGAGAAGTAATGTATTGTTTAATGTATTGATAATATGTATAGTTATATTCAAAAGAGATTTCGGGATCTTTTGGATTTAATTCATATAATCTTATTAATGTTTCCATATCTTTTTCTTTTAAATAAAATTCTTTAAGAATATTGAATTCTCTGTTTTTTAATTCATCTAAATAGTTGTTTTCTATATTAATTGTATTTTCAAATAATTCAGGATACATAATTTTTGCGTAATATAAACCTTCCAAATCTTTTTTTAACGCGTTTATTTTATTTTTTTCATCTTCTTCATTAATATTATTCAATTTATTTTCTAAATAGTCAATTTTTTGTCCAATTTCATCTTCGTTCATTTTTGAATATTCGGAATTTTTATACTTTAAAATAATATTTTCTAGCTCAATTACTTCAGGTATAGTTTGATTTAATTCTTTTAATAAATTTAAATAACTCATTTTCCATAATTCAGGAGCATTTTCATTTGTTCTAATTGAGTCATACAATTTTTTTTCAATTTCCATTTTTTCTTCTAAAGTTTCAGCTTTTTCTATTTTTTCCTCATATATTAAAGGCTCATATTTTAAAGCATAACTAAAGTTTTTAGAATATTCATTGTACCAATTATACAATTTTTCATTTTTTATTTTATTTTTTATATCTTCCATTAATGCGTTATCTGATTTCATTTTTTCAATTGAATTGTAAACTTTTTTATCTTCCAATTTGATAATATGATATCCATAATCAGATTTTATTGGACCAACAATTTCGCCTACATTGGCGTTAAAAGCTGCATTAAAGTATTCAGGAACAACTTGATTTTTAGAAACCCAATCAATACTTCCGCCATTTTTACTTGATTGAGAATCAATTGAGTATTTTTTTGCAGCATCCTCAAATGTTATTAATCCGTTTTTTATTTCATTTAAGATATTATTAGCAGTAGCCTCATCTGTAACTAAAATATGTTTTGTTAGTACTTTTTCGTTTTCTAATTTTAGAGCTTCGAAATTATTTTCCACATATTCGTCAATTTCATTTGATGAAACATTTCCAATAGTACTATCTATATAATTATAATATTCATTCATTAGAATATTATTTTTTAAATAATCTTTAAAACTCTCTTCAGAACCAAAGTAATTAATAACTTGTTCTTTGG
The DNA here is from genome assembly GCF_011057715.1 of Marinitoga sp. 38H-ov. Classification (NCBI taxonomy): domain Bacteria; kingdom Thermotogati; phylum Thermotogota; class Thermotogae; order Petrotogales; family Petrotogaceae; genus Marinitoga; species Marinitoga sp. 38H-ov. Next base: position 29,823 of record NZ_LNGH01000005.1, on the reverse strand, counting down.
TTTGTTCATTGCTAAAATATTGTGAAATTAAATTATCAATTTGTTGATTAACTTTTTCCATATTAGCAACATAACCATTTTCCTTTGCATAATATTCAAGAATCATATAGTTTATTAAATCTTTTATTGTTGATAACATATAATATGGTTCTTGGAATTTGTCATATTGTTGTCCATTTTGTTGTAACGAATTCATTCTATTTAGATATTCAATTTCGAAGGTTTTATCATTTAAAGAATAATCCTCCAAAACCTTACCATTTTTTGTTAAATAACCAATTACATCAGAAAATGCAAAAATACTAAATACAACTAATAGTAAAACTAAGATAAATTTTTTCATACTACACCTCCGTATTATTTTAAATATCTATTTTTGATTTAAATTTATTTTCTTTCATTTTAGAAATAGGCACAACATTTAATAAATTTTCATTAAAACAAATTTTTAAATCTTTTTCTAAACCTAATTTTTTTAATTTTTGAGCATGACTTGAATATTGCATAACTCTTGCATGTGGAATATTTGCCATATTTAAAGCAATATATGAATCATCATTTAAATATGTAATATCCTGTTTTGCTAAAATACTTAAAATTCTACCTGCTGTAAAAACATCTTCTAAGGAAATATTTCCATTAGACCCACTACAAATAATACCAATGTCATCAATTTTTTTTATTAATATATATTGCACCACTGCTTTTAAATTTAATAAAGAAGCAGCAATTGTTATTCCTTTTGAATTAGCTGTTAATAGAGCCTTAGAACCATTAGTCGTTGATAATATTATTTTCTTATTTTTAAAATTAACAGCATTTTTTAAAATATCTGAAGGTGAGTTTGAATAATCAAACCCATTTATTTTTACAGCATTTCTTTCTCCGATAAGAAAGTAATTATTATCTTTAGAATCTATATTTTTATAATCATCAATAATAGTAATTTGAGATGCACCAACAGATAATAATGTAGCTATAGTTGATGTAGCTCTTAATGTATCAATTACAATATAATATTTATGTGTTTCTATATTTTCAGTAGGTAAAAAATATGTATATAGTCTCATTACTCCTCCTCCGCTGTTTTTGGATGAATAATATTATCTAAATCTAAATGCCATGTTTCATTTAAATTTAATAATCGTTTTTTACCATTTTCGTACTCAAAAGTTGTTACCGATCCATTATCTAGCATAAAATTTCTATGTTGATTTAAAGGTAAGTTTAATATCCAACATATAATTGTTCTTATTAAAAGTCCATGAGATACAATAACTATATTATCATTATTATTTTTCAATATATTTTTTATAGTGAATATTCCTCTTTTTTGAACATCTCCCAATGATTCAACTCCTTCTATATAAGCCCACGGGTCAGAAGTCCATAATTTGAATTCATTAGAAAATTTTGACTTAACTTCATCAATATTATATCCATTCCATAATGAAACATTAGCTTCTTCTAAACCTTCGGCTATTATAGGTGTTGAATTAATGTTTTTAGCTATTGGTAAAGCGGTTTGGTATGCTCGTTTTAAACTAGATGAATAAACTTTTGAATAATTTTCATTTTTAAATCTTTTTGCAAGATTTTCCGCTTGAATTAACCCAATTTTACTAAGTTCTATATCGGCAGTACCTTGCCATTTTTTTTCTATATTCCATTGAGTTAATCCATGTCTTATAAGAAATACTTTCAAATTATTACCTCCATTATTTAGTTAAGTTATTATAAAATTCAATTATTTTATCTTTATCATATTTTCCAGGAGTATTTGTAATATGAGAAGAATTAAGAACATCTTTAGTGAATAATTCTAATTCTTCAGCATTAAAATTAATTTTAAAATCATAAATTCCAAGATTTTTTAAGAATAAATGGAATTCATCTAATGATCCAAAAATATCTTTTAAAATTTGTGTTTTTTCTGGAGATACTTTATCAACCTCTTTTGCAACAAAAGGTAAAAACACAGCAGTTGCTTGTCCATGTCTAATTCCTTTATGAATAGTAATTCTATATCCAAGTGAATGAGGTAAAATTGTTCCAGTTTGAGCAATTACCATACCAGCTAAAGCAGACGCAATTGCTAATTTCTCTCTATATTTTAAGTTTTCAAGATCATTTAAAGTTTTTGGTAAGTATTTATATATTAATGAGATGGATTCTTTTGCAAGCATATCAGAAATAATAGTAGATTTTTTGGAAAGAACCCCTTCTACAGCATGAGATAGAGCATCAACGGCAGTTGTGATAGTTAACTCTTTATTCATTTTTATCATGTATTTTGGATCTAAATAAGATACATCAGGGAAAATTAAATTACTTTTAAAACCGCTTTTTTTTCCATCTGGTTTAGTTAAAACAGAATATTCAGTAACTTCACTACCCGTTCCAGAGGTTGTTGGTATTGTTACTATAGGTAAAGCAACATCATAATTATTCATATCAAATAAATCATCAGGATTTAATTCAGGATTAGCGGTTAATACGGCGATAGCTTTACCAGCATCCATTGGGCTCCCGCCGCCAATAGCTATAACAAAATCGCATTCATTTTCTATAGCTATATTTCTTCCTTTTATAACCATGTCATATGTAGGATTTTCTCCAATTTCATTATAGTGAATAAAAGGAATTTTAAACTCTTTTAATATTGATATAACATCGTCTAATGCGCCTGTTATTTTTGCAGAATTTCTCCCGGTAACGATAATAGCTTTTTCGCCTAATATCATTTCGTTTTTATGTTCAAAAATAATGTTTTTACCATAATATAATTTTGTAGGCATATAGTATAACATGTTACACCTCCATATTAATTATTAATTATATTATACACTATTTTCTTAGAAAATACTTAAAAAAATAAGGAATTCAAATGAATTCCCTATTTAAAAGTTTATTTAATAATGAAATATAATCAATTTTATTATTGTTTAATATAAAATAATTTTTATTATGAAATGTTATATTGGATTTTTCCAATAATTTAATATTTTTCCTTTTGAATCCTATAAAATTAGATTTAAAATTTATTGGAACTATTAGATTTGGGAAATTAATAATTAAATACTCAGATATTTTTGTTCTAACTAAATCTCCAAAAGAGTCATGGTATGGTCCGGCTACAACATTTTCCTTTTCTTTGCCGTATAAACATATACCTAATCTAATAACTTTTTTATTAACCGACTCGATTATTATTGTCATTTTAGCAACTTTATTTATTGCTTCCTCTAATGATTCAGGAATAAATTTAAAATTTTTATACATTGATTCTAAGTGCGAGTTTTTTAATATAACAGTAGGATGTATTCTAACTGTTTTAGCATTTATAAATGTGGAAATTAAAGCAGAATTAATATCTTTATTGTATGAGCTATTTGGTAATCCAGTCATTAAATGTATTCCATAGTCTATATTATATTTCTCTAGAAGTGTTATGGCATTCCAAACATCAATAATATCGTGTGGCCTATTAGAAGCAATAAGCACATCATTATAAAATGATTGAATACCAAGTTCAATAAAATTTATACTATAATATTTTAAAATTTGTATTTTTTCTTCAGATATTTCTTCTGGTGAAGTTGAAAATCTTATACCAGAAGATAATCCGGAGTTTATTTTTTCTTGTGCCCAATCTAAATAAAATTTCATTAAATCAATATTCATACCTGTAAATGTAGAACCATAGAATGCAATATAAGGGTTTACATTTTTTGGGAAGTAATTTTTATATTTATTAAAAGTATCATTTAACGTATTTATATTAGGTTTAAGTTTAAAACCAGTAGCTGAATATTCATTGCAAAACACACAAATTTTTTTACATCCAGCATGAGGTATAAAAATTGGAATAATATACTCTTTAGACATATACACCACCTTTTAAAAATAAACCGGCGGGTTACCCACCGGTTTATTATTTTTCTAATCCTATAAGTTTTTTAACAAAATTTGGAAGAGCAAAACTTGCTACATGAATTTCTTCATTATAATATTTTAATGCATCTTTCTTTTCAAATTTTCTTACTTTTTCAGGATTGAAATCTTTTAAAGGATCTAAGCCCTTTGATGCAAAAGTATATGACCACATTCCAGATGGATATGTTGTCATAAATCCTAAATAAACTTTTGCAACAGGGAATACATTTCTTATTCTATTGTATGCAATACCTACCCAAGCTCTGTCATAAAAAGGATCTTCTGTTTCTGCAGAAAATACTCCATTTTCAGTTAAAGCGTTATAACATGCTCTATAGAAGTCTTCTGTAAATAAATGACCACCTTCTCCTGCTGTAGGATCAGTTGAATCAACTATAATTACATCAAAATAATTTTCAAATTGTTTTATATATTCAGCGCCATTTTCGTTAACTATTTTCAATTTTGGATTATTAAATTCAACACTAGTTGTTGGTAAATAGTTTCTAGCAGCTTCAATAACTAATGGATCGATTTCGCATAATATTACTTCTTCAACAGATGGATGTTTTAAAACTTCTCTAGTTGTTCCTCCGTCTCCGCCGCCAATTACTAATACTCTTTTTGGGTTTGGATGAATAAACATTGGAACATGTGAAATCATTTCATGATACATAAATTCATCAACTTCTGTTGTCATAGTAATTCCATCTAAAGAAAAAACTCTTCCTAATTCTGGATTTTCAAAAACATCTACTCTTTGAATTTCGCTTTGTCCTGAAAATAAAACTCTATTCATTTTCATGAATAATCCAACATCTCCACCTGTATACCATTCCATATATAATAAATGTCTTCCAGCTTCTAAATTATTTTCCATAATATCCCTCCTATGCTTCCACTTTATGTGGGGAATTTTCATCTATACCAATTTCTTCGTATATTCCTCTTAAATGTTCTATTGTTTGTGCTCTTTGTGAATTAAAATTCTTTTTTAAAAATTCAAAGCTTTTCCATGGATCAACATGGTCTCCACAAGTATAAATATCTACAGAAGCATATCCGTATTCAGGCCAAGTATGAATAGCAAAATGAGATTCAGAAACAATTACAGCTCCACTTACCCCATGGGGCAAAAATCTGTGGAAAGTTGAAGTAACTATAGTTGCACCGGATTCGATAGATGCTTTTTTCATTAATTCTTCAATTTTATCAACATCATCTAGAATATCTTTATCACATTCATAAAATTCAGCTATAATATGTCTTCCCAATGATTTAGCCATATGCAACCCTCCCCATGGTATTATTGGATTTCTATCCATAATATTTTTGCTTTTTTCTTTTTGCTAGAATTTTTAATATAGTGTATTTTATCTGATTTAAAATAAAAGGAGTCTCCTGTTTTTGCCTTATGTTTTACGTCATCTAACCAAAGTTCAATATTTCCTTCTAAAACATAACCAAATTCCGATCCCTCATGATAATTTTCTTCTTCTGTTTTAGCTAGAGGATCTAATTCTACAATAATAGGCTCTATTTTTTTTACTTCTGTATCTGTCATCAATAACTCTTCTTTGACACCATCTGGAGTATCATAAATAGGAACTCTTTCCGATTTTTTATATATAATCTTTTTTTCTTCAAAATCAGAGAAAAATTCTTTTAAATTAGTACCTAAAGCTCTTAAGATCATTTCTAAACTTTCAAGAGTAGGAGAAGTTAAATCTCTTTCAAGTTGAGAAATAAACCCTCTAGTAAGGTCAGCTCTTACTGCTAATTCTTCTTGTGTTAAACCGCGAGAAAGTCTTAATTTTTTTAACTTCTCACCTATTTTCATAATATCACCTGTGCTTTTAATGCATCTTAAATGTATTTTTTAATAAACAATCAAAACCTTTTATTGAAATATATTTCGTGTAATATAGATTAAAAAATTATATGAAAAAACAAATTTTATAAAATTCTATGAATAGTTAACTAAACAATACGTTTATTATTATAGTCTTTTTTCTTTTTAATGTCAACATTTTTTTTATCAAAACTATGTTGTTAAGATTAATTTTTTTTTACATGGCATTTTGTCTTTTTCTTGAATTAATGATATAATCTATTAATGATATAATTTATTAAGAGCGTAATATAATTAGGCGATATATATTATGAAAAGAATTAGGAGGTAAATATAATGGATAAAATTAAAGTTAAAATTATTTATGAATCAGACAATCAAACTTTTGAAAGAGAATTTTCAAAAGATCAATTTAATAATTTTAGTGAATTGGTGAATTTTTTTCAAACAGAAAAATTAAATTCAGTTCTTACAAATATGAAAATAAATGAGAAAGAAATACCTATGAAGTATTATGATGAAATAAAAAATGCATTTTTCGAAGGTGGAGAAACAATAGAATTGACCTTTGATGATTTATATGGATTAGTAAAAAAGTTATTATTAGAAGGAGAACAATATATAAATAAAATAGAAGACTCTTTAAGTTCAATATCTAAAGAAATTATGTTAAATAGCAATGAAGGGCATAAAATGATTGCAGCTTTAGCTGAAGGATTACAAGCTATGAATACAATCCTATCTCAAGCATCAAAGGTTTTAAATAAACAATTTATTAGTGAAGAAGATATGAATAGACAAAAAGAAATATTAGAAAAAATAATAGATTCACAAAATATTTCTGATAATGTTGAAATTTCAGATATATTAGACTATGAATTTTCTGAAATATTAGAAATTTTTAAAAACGCTTTTAAAAATGCAATTAACGAGATTGAGTGAGGTGATTAAATGTATCAACCAAATCAAAATGCTAATAATAAATATGTAGAAAATATGGTAAAAACAGCTAGCCCAGCTAAACTTGTAGAATTATTATATTTAAATGCAATAGAAAGATTAAATAGAGCAAAGAAATATATAGAAGAAAAAAAAATAGCTGATGCAAATAATCAAATAATTAGAGTGGAAGATATTATTATGGAATTAAATTTATCTCTTGATATGGAAAAGGGTGGAGAAATATCAAAAAATTTAAGAGCACTATATACATATATGTATAGAAGATTATTAGAAGCTAATTTGAATAAGGATATTGAAATATTAGAAGAAGTAAAATCATTATTAAATACATTATTGGAAGCTTGGAGAGAAGCAATGAAACAAGCAGGAGATGTAATCAAACAACAGGTTAATGGTCCGGAAAGAAAAGGATTTGATATATCAACATAAAAGGTTGGAAAAAAATCCAACCTTTATATAGATTCAGCATTTAATATTTTTAATATTTTCTTTTCATTATATAAGATTAATAATATAAAACCTAGGATCATAAAAATCATAGATATTATTGCACTTACCCGTAACCCCGTTGCATTTACTTGATCAGATCCCCAAATAAATATTGAAGGAAATATCAATCCAGCTATAGTTTGACCTAATTTTTGCATAAAAGTTCTTGCTCCAAAAAATACTGCAGCTTTATAATTCCCTGTTTCTCTTCCATGTGCTTCTGCTATATCTGCTATCATTGCATTAGGTAATATACCAAAAATTGCTAAAGGAATAGCTGATAATATTGCGACTATATAACTTTGAATATATGGGGATAAAGGAACCTTTCCTAAAAAGGCTAAAAATACAAAGTTTATAGCAAATATAATAAAACCTGACATTAATAATTTCTTTTTTCCAGTTTTTTTAGCTATAAAATTAACTGGAACATAGAAAATAAAAGAAAGTAAAAACATTATTAATTGAACTTGCGAAGCTTGCTCTTTTGGTAATCCTAATAGTATTACAACATAATACACTAAACCAAGACTAATACCTGTTAAACCAAACCAATACAATAAATCTTGTAAAACAAAAATTCTAAAATTCTTTTCTTTAAACGCATTAATTACTGATTCCAAGCCACCTTCATTTAAAGTCCTTTCTTCACAATATTTCTTCTCATCAATAAATAATACTGGTAACAACATGAAAATAAAACTTATAATTCCATATATAATTACAACTATTTGGAATGCTTTAGTTGATTCAAAACCAGCATTTTCTAAAATTGATTGGAAAAGATATATTTGAGTTCCCAAAACATATCCAATAGCCCAGGTAATTGAAATCATTGTACTAAGAGTTAGTCTTTCATTTGGATCATGGCCAAGTTCACTCATCCAAGCAAAAAAAGGCGTAACATACATAGTCATTAACCAGTAGAAAATAATAACAGTACTAAATAACCATATAGTATTTAACGTATAATTATTTGATGGTGGTAAAAATGGAAGAAATGAAAATATTGCGAAAGGTAGTACGCTTATTGCTAAAAAACCTCTTCTTTTTCCCAATTTTAACTTGCTTCTATCTGACATAGTTGCAACTAAAGGATCTGTAATTGCATCAAATAATCTTGATACTCCTAAGGCTAAACCTACAACAGTTAATCCAAGAAAAACAGTTCCTCTGGGAATGAATTGTTGTATAGTTACTCCTTCTGGCGGCATGAAAAAATAAACAAGAGCATTTCCTATAGCAAAACTTGCTAAAGACCATCCTAATTGTCCTAACGCATACATCCACTTTTTCCATGTTGGTAATCTTTCTACCATTTATCTCCCCCCTAAAAATTTTAACGATATCGGTAACGTTACCGATATCATATCATATTCTTTAAACAAAAAAAAATTTAGTTATTGTTAATCTATAATTATATGACAGAATTATTATTTATTAAATTTAAAATTTTGTGAAAATTATATTATTATATTATAGGATAAATTTTGATGGAAAATTGGTGTGATATTTGGTATAATATAAAACGTGATATAAACATTTTTATAAAATATGAAAATTTTTAATAAATTTGGAGGTGATTCTATGTGGAAAAAATTTATAGTTTTAATTTTTATACTGACATCGTTAGTAGCTTTTTCAGAAGATAACAGAAAAACATTATTAATTTACACAAAAGGATATTCAATGATATCAAATAAGGTTGAACACAAATTAAAGGAAAGAATTATTGAAATGGGGAAATATAGACTTATAGAAAGAAATCTAAGCGTGATGAATGAAATTGAAAGGATTTTAAGTGGTGTAGCAAATAAAAAAGATTTTAATTTGAATCAATTAGCTGCAGATTATATTGTATATGTAGAAGTAATTGATGCTAATTCTAGAAGGAAAACAGATGATGAAGGAAATGTTTGGTATGAATATGAAATAGAAGGGGCGTATAGATTAATAGATGTTGAAACTAGTCAGATTTTAGAAGTTAAAACTATAGATACTTTTGGAAGTTATAGTGTAACAAAATTTGTTAGTGAAGATGAAGCAAGAGAAAATGCAAAAGATTTTGCAATAGATAATTTAGTTAGTTCATTAGTATATAGAATGAATAAGTTGTTTTTAATATCAGCAAATATAATAAATATAGAAAATAATATGGTTTTAATTGACTCAGGTAGAAATGTTGGAATATATAAGGGTATGATGTTTTCATTTGCAAAAATATATAAAATTAACGATGATGTTTACAGAAAAAAAGATGGAAAACTTATAGTAAGGGAATTATCTGAGAATTCTGCTATATTAGAAATATTAGTAAAACCTAAATTTGAGATTTCCGAAAATATAAAAGTAGTAGAAAATCCAGATTTATCTCCAATAAGAGGACATTTTACATTAAGTGGCGGATATATGTTAGATAATAATTATATTTTTAGAATGGATTTTATAGGAGATAATTATAGAGGTTTCGGGTTTGGAACATATATAGATTTTATCTTTGGAAATAAATCTAATTTTTCAACAGGAATATCATTATACTATATGAAGGCTTTTGGAAATATAATGCCTCAAATTGGAACGGATGTATATATGAGTTCTTCATTAGATTATGATACTGAATATGCAACTAATATAGCTATTGGAATAAGCCCAAATATTGGTATGGAATTTTTAATAACAGATAATTTTGGAATAACAATTAATGGAGGATATAAATTTGAAAGTGTTTTAGAAGGAAATTTTGAAGAGTCAAATACACCATTTATAAGATTGGGAATAGATATATTATTTTAATTTAAAAACAATGCTGCGGTTTGCAGCATTGTTTTTATCCTTTAAGACCGGAGCTAACAAGACTTTTAACAAATAAATTTTGAATTGCAAAGAATATAATCAGTGTTGGCACAAGAGCGATCATTGTACCTGCCATAATAGTTCCCCAATTATTAGCAGCTTCAGCATCAATTAACATTTTAACCCCTATTTGCACTGTTTTCATTTTGTCATCCATAGTTACAATTAATGGCCACAAATAAAGATTCCAGGCATATACAAAATTAATTAATGCAGCACCACCAAGCATGGATTTTGATAATGGTAATAATATTCTCCAAAAATATTGCATAGAAGTTGCTCCGTCAATTTTAGCGGCATCACTAAGTTCTTTAGGAATTGTCATAAAATGTTGTCTCATTAAAAAAGCATTTGTTGCACTAGCTGTAAAGGGTATAATCAAAGCATAATATGTATTTATCCATCCAAATTGTTTCATTATTAAAAATAGTGGCAAAATCATTACAGTTTCAGCTGGTAAAAATAAGGTTATAAATAACAACATAAATGAAAGGTTTTTACCTTTAAATTGAAAATTGGCAAAAGCATAACCAGCCAATGTACCTGTAATTAATTTTCCAAAAGTTATAAAAAATGCAACAATGGCAGAATTTAATAACATTCTACTTAAATCTACCAATTGCAATGCTTCCTTATAATTTTCCCAATGTAAAGAACTAGGAAACAATTTTGGTGGAAATGTATAAACTTCATTTGGTTTCATAAAACTCATACTTAAAGCTAATAATACAGGAGCCATTATAATTAAAGATATTATTATTAAAGTAATTTCAGAAAGTATTAAATTTCTTCTATTACGTTTAGAAATACTTGAAGCCATTGTTAATCACCTCACTGATAATGAACAGATTTTTCGACGCCTTTAAAGTAAATAACAGTAATAATACCCATTATTGCAAACATTATAATAGATTGGGCAGCAGCAGAACCATTATTTTGGAATGCAAAAGCGTCTAAATATAACTTATAAATCATAGTAGTAGTTGTACCAAGAGGTCCACCTTTTGTCATTATATCTATAATACCAAAAGAAGCAAACATAGTAGTTGTAAAATTCATGATAAATAAATAGAAAGTTATTGGTGATAGTAGTGGGAATTTAATCTTCCACATTCTCTGCCACAAATTAGCACCATCTATCATTGAAGATTCCAATAATGAATCTGGAATCGATTGTAGTCCAGCTATATAAAAGATCAAATCAAAAGGTAACATTTTCCAAATAGTAGCTAACATAACAGCTATAAAAGCATATGGTGTAGTTGTAAGCCAATCTGTGTTAATACCAAAAAGTTCTAAAAAAAGATAATTTAAATATCCAACTGTTGGAGTAAGCAAAAATGACCACAATGTACCAGCAATTGCTGGCGATATAGCGTATGGAGCAAAAATAAATAACCTAAATAACCTTGTTCCTGGTATATTTTGAACTAAAAGTTGAGAAATTAAAAAAGCTATAAATATAGTAATAAAAACTGAAGAAAAAGAATATAAAAATGAAGTAAGAACTACAGTATAATATTCTGGATCTGTAAATAAATCTATAAAATTTTCAAGACCAACAAAAACACTTCTGTTTCCAAAAAAAGATTCTTGGTAAAAACTTAATTTAAAAGAGTATGCTGCAGGCCAATAAATAAAGATAATTATTATAATAAATGTTGGAATAAGTAATAAATATGGAGTCAACTTACTTTTCCAGGACATGTATATTCCTCCTTTTTTAAAAAAGGGCGGATTTCTCCGCCCATTTTATTATTTAAACACTCTGTTATATCTCTTTAAAGCATCATTTACAGCTTTAACAGCGTCATTTAAAGCTTTATCGACTGTCTTTTTGCCATTAATAACATTTTCATATTCTGTTTCTATTATTTCTCTTGTTTCTGGGAATACACCCATAACTGCACCATTTGTATTAACTGTTTGTTTTGATAATAATAATTCCATAATAGCGGTTAAATAATTAGGTTTTTCTGAATAGAAACCTTCAGCCAATAATTGTTCTATAGCATCTTTTCTAACTGGGAAATATCCTGTTTCTAAATGCCATCTAATTTGTTGTGCAGGTTCTGTCATCCATTTTACAAATTCCCAAGCAGCATCAATTTCTTCTTTTGGATGTCCTTTAAGAATCCATAATGAACCTCCACCTATAACAGTTCCACCTTGAACACTTAAATCAGGTTTTGGTAAAAATGCTGTACCAACTTCAAATCCATTTTCTTTTGCTGTTTCAACAAAAAATTTAACATCTGATGTTGAATATAATACCATACCAGCTTTTTGAGAAATGAATATTTGTCTTGCACCTGACCAATCTTCTCTTTTAGTATTTAATAATAATCCTTCATCAGTCATTTTTTTGAATAAATTGAAAATATTTTTTCCTTCTTGACTATTAAATACAGCTTCTGTAGGTCTAATTCCAACCCTACCATTTCCATTATTTACTAATGGAGCATTTTGAACAGCCATCATTTGTTCGAAGAACCATGAGTGAGTTGGCCAAGTTAAACCGTATCTAACAACATTTCCATTTGCATCTTTCTTTTGTAATTTTCTTGAGTATTCTATTAACTCATCATATGTTCTTGGTGGTTTATTAGGATCTAAACCAACTTCTTTGAACATAGTTTTGTTATAGAATAATATAGCTGTTGATGAATTAAATGGCATAGAATACATTTTTCCATCAACTGTATAATAATTAGTAACTTGTTCTAAAAATGCACCTTGATCAATACTTGGATCTTCTTCGATTAAATCACCAATAGGAACAGCTACTCCACCATCAATCATTGCTTGGGTACCAATATCATAAATTTGTACAATATGAGGTGGATTACCAGCTTTTACACCTGCTATAGCCTTGTTAAATGTGTCTCTGTAAGAACCTGTGTATTGAACATTAACTTTAATATCTGGATGCGTCTTCATAAAATCTTCAGCCATACTTTGAAGCAATTCAATTCTCCAACCGCTCATAGCATGCCAAAACTCAATAGTTACTTGAGCAAACATAGAAATACTTAAAATAACAACTAATAAAACTAACAACTTCTTCATATAATTCCCCCCTTTAATTATGTAATAAAATAAATATATGTTAATATTATACAACATTTTTTAATTTTTTGCAACGAATATTATAAAAAAGAATCGAAAATATTTTTGAATGACTCATGATAAGTTTCAAAAATTTTTAAAATTTTAGGATTAAAGTGTTCTGGTTTTGTCCTATTATCTCCTTTTAATATTATTTCAACAGTTATTTCATGGGAATATCCTTTTTTATATGGTCTATCGGTTCTTAGAGCATCGTATACATCTGCTAAAGCAACTATTTGTGCTTCTATAGGTATATTATCTCCTTTTAACCCATATGGATATCCGCTTCCATCAAATTTTTCATGATGGTATAATGCAATATTTCTAGCGGTTTTGAAATAATCTTCTTCTAAAATTTTAGCTCCGTATATTGTATGCTTTTTCATTTCTTCCCATTCTTTTTCTGAAAGCTCATCTTTTTTTAATAAAATAGATTTATCAACGAGAATTTTTCCAATATCATGTAAAGGAGCATAAGTTGAAATTTCATCTATTAAAATTGGATCTAAATTTAATTTTTCGGCAATAAATTTAGAATATTTAGATACTCTGTAAATATGTTTTCCTGTTATATCATCATATTCATCTGCTATAAATGCTAATTTGTTAGAAAGTTTAGTATAAGAATTTTTAATATTTTCATAAGCCATTTTTTCTATCCAAAAAGCTTTTGCTAAATTTCCAAAAATTTCTAATAACTCTTTTGATTCATCGCTAAAAGATTTATCGCTATTAACATCAATATCAAGACAGAAATTTATCCATTCATCAATGTTTAAATTAATTTCATATATCATAGTTTGTTTTATTGGTTTAGAAGCTTTTTTTAATAATTCATATGATTTTTCATCCATTTCTATTCTTTCATTTTCAACAATATTATGATTAATTATTCGTATTTTTTCATTAGTAGGAATATGTCCTGCAGCATATTCGATATTTTTTAATAATTCAAAATTATGACCGTATGAACTTAAAAATTTCCACTTGTTATTTTTGGAATTAATATATATTATGCTACCATAATCTGCTTCAGGAATTAATATGATAGCAGTTCGTAATAAATCTTGATAAAAGATATCAAGAGGATTAGAAATTTTTAAGTTAGATATCATTTTCATAAGTTGAACTAATTTGAAATTTAAATTTTCTATTTCATTATAATTTTCCTCTAATTCTTCATTTACACTACTTAATTCTGATATATACTCATCTAGTTTAGTGTTTTTTATTATAAGTTGTGATAGAGTTTTTTTGAATGATAAATAATATATTAAAGCGCTAGCAAAAAATGTTATAGCAATGACAGGAAGAAAAATCAATAAATTCTTTATCCAATTTGGTATGGAATCTTTTAATATATATTTATTAAATAACGTATAGTATGGTGAATTTTCATCAAACTTCCAAGATTTTAAATAATAGTCAATTTTATCTATAATTTCTTTTTTAGTTTTTTTAGAAAAACCATAATACACTTCAATAGGGCTAAAAACTATAGGAGTTTTATATAAATTGTATGTGTTACCAGAATATATTCTATTTACTACACCAGCATCACAATTATTGTTATATACATTTTTTAATACATCATCATATGAATTGAATTCTATAAACTCTACATTTAATTCCATTTTTTGTATTAAATTAGTAATTTCATTATTATATATATCTCCTTTTAAAACAGCAATCTTTTTATTATTTAAATCTAGTATAGAATCAATCTTTTTGTTTGAATAGATAACTCCCCAATTTGTAAAGAATGGTTCTTTGGGATATAAAATGAAATTTTCCCTTTCTTTATTTTTTCCTAAAGCAATTATTAAATCAATTTTATTAGAGTATATTTCATTAATTAAATTAAAAAAAGTATCGTATTTAAACTCTAAATTCCAATGTTCTCTTTTAGCAATTTCTTTTAACAAGTCTACAGCAAAACCACTATATTGATTGTCGTCAATATATGTTAAAGGTTTATTATCATATAGGCCAACTATTAATTTTTGAGAATATATAGATAAAGAAAATAATATTATAATAACAAGAAATATTTTTTTCATTATTTTCCTCATTCGTTTAAGTTTTTATAATACTTATAATATGGTTTTACATAAAACACTTCTTGTAAATCCATTAAATAGGATATAATTTCATTGAGTTTTTTTGTATTTTCTACGCTATAAATATATGTAGAAACAATAGGTAAATTTTTCTCATGAATATCTTCATCTTTTAGTATACTTTTCACATAAAAGGATTCTACAGCCTTTTTAAATTCATCAAAATCAGCATTTAAATATACGGGAGTTTTCATACTTACATAATCACTTCCATCTTTACCTATAAACTTACCAGAAAATTTTAAAGCAATACCAAAAGATCCTACAACCTTATTTGTTAAATTTAAATCTTTTTTTGCTGAATGAATTGCTTCAATTATTGAATTAACTTTTTGTTCTTTGAAAAGATTATATACATATTCAACGAAGTTTTCCCTATATTCTGGATAAGGTAAAATTTTTTCATGCTTAATCTCCCATCTTCTAGGTATTGGAACTAAAATATAACCTTTGGCGTTTTTCCACAATCTTTTTTCTTCAATCATTTTTACTATTAATTCTTTAAGTGAATATTTAGAATTTTTAGAAATCCATGGATTTTTTTCATGTGCCTTTTCAACTAATTGATCTAAATTTAAAGGTATTAAACTTGTTGCTAGTAATCTTTCTATATATCTCATATAATTTTCTTCATATTCACTATATTCACCATTTTTTGAATATAATTTATTTCTTATTTCTTTTATCAAATGATTAATAAAATCATTATATGAAGCAAATCCAAAATCTCTATAATCTATTTTCATTCCACTAACTATTCTTTTTATAATATTTTCAGTTACATCATTATATTGATGTTCTTCTATTATTCTAATGATTTCATCGACAATATCTTCAATAGAATCTTTATCTTCAATTTTTTCAGATTTTACTATATCTTCGTAGGGAATAAAAACATCTGCAGATAATTCCATTTCTTTAGAAGTATTTTTACTTCTACTTACTACAATAACTTCTTTTCCATATATTCGCAATTTTTTTACTAAAGGTACAAAATCCGCGTCACCTGTAACTAATACAAAAACATTAATATGAGGCAAAGAAAACATAGTTTCAATTGCATCAATAGAAAGTTTTATATCATTTCCTTTTTTATTTTCAAAACCATCCTCTGGCATTTCAATTAATTCAATACCATGTCTTGAAAATGAAAACATAGTTGCAGGATATTTTGACCAATGGGCATAAGCTTTTCCGCCTACAATTTTACCCATTTCTTTAATTCTTTCAATAATTAGTTCAGGATCAACTGGTTGATTTTGATAATCCATAAAAATAAAAATATTTTTAATAATCTCACCATCCCTTTTTATATTTACTAATAATTTTTTCAGCAACCCTAATACCATCTACTGCTGATGAAGTAATTCCGCCTGCATAACCTGCTCCTTCTCCTATAGGATAAAGACCTTCAATATTTACACTTTCATAATTTTCATTTCTTTCGATACGGATTGGAGATGAACTTCTAGTTTCAACACCTGTTAAAACTGAGTCGTAATCAGAAAATCCTTTGAGTTTTTTCCCCATATCTATAATTCCTTCTTTTAAAGAAGAAACAATATATTCTGGAAGAATAGTATTTAAATCTGTAAAAACAATTCCAGGCTTATATGTAGGAAATACTCTATCAAACTTTTTTGATTTTTGATTTTTTAATAAATCTCCAAATAATTGTACAGGAGCATAATAATTTTTGTTAAAAGCTTTTTTTTCAAATATTCTTTGAAATTCTACACCAGATAAGGGATGACTGGAAGGAAAGTCTTCTGGAGAAACGCTTACTAAGACAGCACTATTAGAATTAATATTATCTCGAGCAAATTCACTCATACCATTAGTTACAACCATATTTTCTTCTGATGCAGAAGCAACAACATATCCTCCAGGACACATGCAAAAAGTATATACAGCTCTTCCATTTTTTGCTCTATGAGATAATTTATAATCTGCAGCTTTTAATTTTGGATGATTGTAAAATTTGCCGTATTGACTTTTATCAATAATTTCTTTTAAATGTTCTATTCTTACTCCAATTGAAAAAGGTTTTTGATTTATTTTAACACCTTTTTCAAATAATTTTTCAAAAGTATCTCTAGCACTATGGCCAATTGCTAATATAACAATATCGGAATATATCTTATCAGAATTATTAACAACAACCCCTTTAATTTTATTATGATCAATGATAAAGTCGGTAACTTTTGAATTGAAATAAATAGAACCGCCTAATTTTTCAATTTTTTTTCTAATATTTTTCACAGCAATTTCTAATTTATCTGTACCAATATGAGGTTTATTTATATATAATATTTCTTCAGGAGCTCCTGCTTTTACAAATTCTTCTAACATCTTTTTTATTCTATTATTTTTATCTTTAATTAAAGTATTTAATTTTCCATCTGAAAAAGTTCCAGCCCCGCCTTCACCAAATTGAACATTACTTTCAGTATTTAAAATACCACTATTCCAAAATTTATTTACATCTTTTTTTCTCTCTTCTACATTTTTTCCTCTTTCTAAAATAATTGGTTCAAACCCAGCTTCAGCTAAAATTAATCCTGCAAATAATCCTGCAGGACCTGTTCCTATAATTAATGGCCTAGAACTTAAGTTATTTTCACCGTATTTTGGAAGTTCATATTCTTTTTTTTGCGAAATTTCAATTCTAGAATTGTTTAACACTCTGTCTAATTCAAAATCTATAGAATAATTAAAGTAAATCATTTGATGTTTTTTTCTTGCATCAATTGATTGTTTTATTATTTTAATATTTTTTATATCAGAAGAAGATATATTAGCAATCTTAGCGATTTCTAGTTTAATATCATCAAATGTATGATCAATTGGAAGTTTAATGTTATTTATTCTAAAAATGTTATTCTTCATGAGCATCTCCCTCATAAAATTCAAGTAATTTATTTGTACTTTTTGCTTTATACATAGCTTTATCCGCAAAATTAATTAATTTTTTTAGTTCTTTTCCGTTTTTGGGGAAAAAACTTATTCCACAATTAAAATTTATTTTAAAATGTGTACCTTTATAATAAAAAGGATTTTTAAGATTTTCATCTAATCTGTATATAATATTTTTAACGTCTTCTTTGTTGATATCAGGGAATAATACAATAAATTCGTCCCCTCCAACTCTTGCTGCAAAATCACTTTTTCTAATAGTATTTTTTAAAGTATCAGCAAATTCATATAAAAAATGATCTCCAGCATCATGTCCATAATTATCATTTATAGATTTGAAATTTTTCAAGTCAAAATATGCTATTGCAAATGATTTATTATTTCTTTTTGCATAATTGAGAAAGTTTTCTGCATATTCAATAAAAAATACCCTATTTGCTAAAGTAGTTAATTGGTCATGTAATGCCATATATTTTAGCTTTTGTTCCAATTTCTTTCTTTTTATTACTTGTGATAATTCATTAGAAATAATTTCTCCTAATTTAATATCGTTTTCATCAAAAGCATTTTCATTATTAAAAGAGTCTAAATTAATTGAACCTTCTATTTTGTTATCTATAATAATGGGTATAACTAAAGTAGATTTTATTTTTTCTATTTCACCGTATTTTTTCATTTTTTCTAAATCTTCATCTGTTAAATATTTTTCTTCGATATTTTTTCGTATAGTGACCTTTTTTTGAGGTAATAATATTTCTTCAGTTAATTTCACGTCTTTTATTTTATTAAAATCAAAGTTTTTTGTAGCTACAAAGTGAAAAAACCCATCCTCTTTTTTTATTAATATACTTCCCGCATCGGCCCCATCAATAATTTTTATAGCTTCAGATAAAAAGAAATTAAATATTTTTTCTTCTTCATTAATTGAAAATGATTTAATAATTAATTGATTAATTTCATTTATTTTTTCACTCAATTTTTCGTATATTATTTTTTCAGTTACATTAAAGCCAAAGCTTACAAGTCCTAATTTATTATTATTTTCATCATATAATATAGAACTATATATCTCTAAGAATAATTCATTTTTTTTAGGTGTAATAAATTTCATTATAGATCTTTTTTGGAAAGAATCATTATTTAAAAAAGTTTTAAAATTCAAAAATCTATATTCTATCTCTTCTTCTGGTATAAAAGAAGAAAAAACATTCATTCCAATTATTTTATTTTTGGGCAATCCTAATAATTCGCACCCAAATTTATTTATATCCATTATTACTCCATTTTTATCAATAAAGATGTACAAAAAAGCAAAATCATCAAAGTTTATATTCATATTTCCACTTCCATTTCATACATTTATAATTTTATTATATCATAAATCAATTGATAAAATAAAACCCCCTGAGGGGGGTTAAGGAAGGGTTATGAAGCTTTACTTCTAGTTTTTATATCAAAAATTACTGCTGCGACTAAAACAGCACCTCTAATTATATATTGATAGGATATACCAACACCTATTAAGTTCATTCCATTTATTAAAGATGCCATAACTAAAGCTCCAACAATAGAGTTTGTAACTTTACCAACACCACCAGCTGCAGAAACCCCACCAACATATGCAGCAGCAATAGCATCAAGTTCAAATAATGTACCTGCTGTTGGCGTTGCTGATTGGAATCTTGAAGTATATAATATACCAGATAAAGCAGTTAATAATCCCATTGATCCAAAAACAAATAAGGTGATTTTGTTTAAACTGATACCGCTTAATTTTGCAGCTTCTGGATTTCCACCTACTGCATAAATATGACGTCCTAAAGCTGTTTTAGTAGTTAAAATGTGATATATAAAAGTAACAATTAAAACAATTACAAATGTCCAAGATAAACCGTTATAATTTGCTAAAATCCAGAAAATATAACCAATTATTAATGATATTAACAATAGTTTTAATATAAATACAGGTACAGACAATACTTCGAAGTTATATTTAATTTTATTATTTCTTTTTTTAATTTCAAAATAAATGTATAATAAAATAATAATTAAACCAATAAATAATGTAGTTAAATGCATATTTTCATTATTAAAAAAGTCAGGAATATATCCATTACCAATATTATTAAATGTATCGTTCATAACTATTATAGTACCAGTATCTTGTGTTGAAACTAATAATGCACCTCTAAAAATCATCATTCCAGCTAATGTGGCAACAAAAGATGGAATTCCAATAAATGAAACTAAAAAACCAATAATTAAACCGAAAATTGTCCCTAAAAGTAATACCAAGATAACTGTTGGTAAAGTTGGCATATTATAATGCATCATAAGTAATGCAGCAACTGCACCTAAAAAACCAGCGCCAAAACCTACGGAAAGATCAATGTGTCTAATAACAATAACTAATGTCATACCTACAGCTAAAACAGCAATATAACCCATTTGATTAAATAAGTTGCTAATATTTCTTGATGAAAGAAATAATCCATCTGTTAAAAATGAGAATATCAACATAATTATTACAAGTGCAATATACATCCCATATTCTCTAATATTCTTTTTAAGTAGGGTAATTAATTCATTTAACATACTCTAGCCTCCCTAATAATCTACAGCCATTGCCATAATTTTTTCTTGAGTAGCCTCTTCAGCAGTAAGTTCGCCTGTTATTTTTCCTCCAGACATTACATATATTCTATCGCTCATCCCTAAAACTTCAGGAAGTTCAGAAGAAATCATAATTATACTCATTCCCTCTTCAACCAGTTTATTCATAATAGTATAAATTTCATGTTTTGCCCCAACATCTATACCTCTTGTAGGTTCATCTAAAATTAATAACTTTGGTTTTACAAACAACCATTTTGCAAGAGATACTTTTTGTTGGTTCCCACCACTGAGGTTTAAAACTTTTTGTTCTATACTATGTGATTTTATTTTTAATGATTTTCTATATTCTTCAGAAATAATAACTTCTTTATTTTCATCGATAAAAAATCCTTTAGCAATTTCTTTTAAATTTGAAATAGTAATATTAGTTTTTATATCAAAATCCAATATTAATCCATTACCTTTTCTATCTTCAGAAACATAAGCAATACCAGCCTTGATAGCATCTGAAGTTGATTTAAATGATTTTTGTTCTCCTTCAAAATATAGTTCTCCGCTAATAGTATAACCGTCTGGATTACCAAAAATACTATGAGCGAGTTCTGTTCTACCTGCACCAATAAGTCCTGCAATACCGACAATTTCCCCTCTTTTTACATAAAAGTCAGCAGATTTAACAACATATCTTTCATTCTTTTTATCATATGCTTTCCAATTTTTTATTTCAAAAATTTTTTCACCAATTTTATGAGTTCTTTTTGGGTAAATATCATTAATTTCTCTACCCACCATATGTTTAATAATGTCATTTTCAGATATATTATCATTTTCAATTGTTGTTATAGTTAAACCATCTCTTAATACGGTGATGGTATCAGCAACTTCTAATACCTCATTTAGCTTATGAGATATTAAAATTGAAGTAATTCCATGATTTTTAAGTTCTTTAACTATACGAAGTAAATTCTCACTATCAGCTTCATTTAAAGCTGATGTTGGTTCATCTAATATTAATAATTTTACATTCTTACTTAAAGCTTTAGCAATTTCAATAATTTGTTGGATTCCTACACCAAAATCTTTAACTTTTTTTGAAGTGTCTAAATTTTCATATCCCAATTTTTTTAATACTTTTTTAGCTTCAGTTATTGTTTCGTTCCAATCGATTATTCCATTCTTTTTAATTTCATGACCCAAAAAGATATTTTCATATACAGTTAATTCTGGAATTAAAGCTAATTCTTGATAAATAGTAACTATCCCAACTTTTTCACTATCATATATAGTATTAAACTTTTGTTCTTTGCCTTCAAAAATTATTTGTCCATCATATGTACTATGATATCCACTGAGTATTTTCATTAAAGTAGATTTTCCAGAACCGTTTTCGCCGATTAAACAGTGAATTTCTCCTTTTTTTACCTTAAAATTCACATTGTCTAAAGCCTTTACACCAGGAAATTCTTTTGTTATATTTTTCATTTCTAGAATAAATTCGCTCAAAAAAATCACCCCTTATTCGAAAAAGGGTAGCGGATCCCACTACCCTATTACATTTCAATTACCATCTAAAATCTGATTCCTTATAATATCCTGAATCAATTAATACTTTTTTTACATTATCTTTAGTAACTACGGAGATATTTGATTGAATAGCAGGAACCATTTTTGCACCATTATCATATGCTTGTGGAGTAATTAATTGTACGCCTTTTAATACAAATTGAGCTAAATTAATAGCGTCTTTAACTAATAATCTAACATCTTTAAATACAGTCATTGATTGTTTTCCGTCAATTATGTATTGAATAGAAGCTTTTTCTGCATCTTGTCCGGTTACATAATACATTTTCACATCTCTATCTTGTCTGAAAGCATCAGCGATTGCTCTAGCTGTACCGTCATTTGGTGCAAGAATAAATACAGTACCCTTATCAGTTTTTTTAGCTCTTGTTAAATTATCTTCAGCTTTTCTTCTTGCTACTGTAAATGACCAATCTGTTGTAATTTGGTTAATGATTTTAGCCATTTCTTCTCTTGATAATTCTTTCTTATTTTGTAATTTAACTGCTTCTGATGAATTAATTATTCTGAATGTTCCATCAGCAATTTTTGGTTGCAATACTTCCCATGCGCCTTGGAAGAATAAGAATGCATTATTATCTGATAAAGCTCCTGCGTATAAATATAATGGATTATTTTTTCCTGTAGCGTGATCAACTAAGAATTGACCTTGTGCTCTACCAACTTCTACACTATCAAAAGTTACATAGTAATCTACAGATTCTGTATTTGTAACTAATCTATCATATGAAATAACTGTAACGCCAGCTTTTTTTGCTAAGTCAACTGTACCAGCTGCAGCAACTGCGTCATGAGGACAAATAATTAATACTTTAATCCCTTTTGAAAGTAAAGCTTCCACATTTTGTCTTTCTTTTGCAGGGTTACCTTGACTAAATAAAACTTCTACAGAAACATTAGTGTCTTTTAATGCGTCTTTAAATCTTGTTTCATCTTGTACCCATCTTGGTTCATCTTTAGTAGGAAGAACAATACCTACATCTACAGCGTAAATAGTAATAGTAAAAATAACTAATAATGCCAATAAAACCTTTTTCATAACTCCACCTCCAAATTATATAAGTTTATCCATTATGTATATTAGCAACACTGTGCCAAATTATTTTTATTAATTTTTAAAATTAAGTAAAATGAAGATTTTGTAGTTTCATTGAGTTTAATTGAATGAAACTTAAGTTTAAATAACTATGAATAAATTGCATATATATGATAAAAATAATATAATTACTATGCAAAAATTGCATACAATATGCAAAAATTGGAGGTTATTATGACGTTAAAAAAAAGATTTATTTTCATTATATTATTATTTGTTTTTCTTCCTACAATGTTAATTATTTTTAATGAGACATATATTACCAAATATATATTTAAAGAATTATCAGGTTATACAGAAAAAACAATTGACGATTTTGGTTTTGAAGTTGTTAATAAGATTTATCCAACAGCATTAAATAATTTTTTTGAATATAGTAATTATTTAAAAAATTTTTCTTTAAATATTTTAGATAATCAAAGAATAATAGATTATTCTAAATACGGATTAGTTAATACTGTAAAAAAATATTTAGAAGAATTATTAAATTCATCATCCATAGATGGAGTAATAATAATTGTGGGAGATGAAATAAAAATTAAAATAGGAGATTTTCCAAATATAGAAGATATTGATAATGGGTATTTTGAAAATGAAAAAGGTATATATATGGTTTCAGGGGCCAAAAAAGATGATGTTGAGGTATATTCATCAATGAAAATAGATAGATTTTTTTTAGATTCGTTAAACTTATCTTCAATATCATTAATATCTATAATAGGTGAAAAACATAAGGTTTTTCAGAGGAATGATTATTATAATTATTTTGATATTGAAAATAATTATGTAATTTCAAATGGTTATAAATATCCGTCAAAAATAGAAAAATTATCTGAAAATATTATTTTTGTGATATCTTTTGACATATCACAATTGAGTTCAATTCAAAATAAGATAAAAGATGTATTCTTTGAGAATATATCATCTAATCTAAATATTTCATTATTAATTTGGATATTTATTTCTCCTTTTTTGATATATTTTGCATTATTTTATTTTGGGAAAAATATAGAAACTTTAGAATTATCTATCAGAGCAATTAAAGATATAGCTAAAGGTAATTTTGATGTGAATATTGAAGTAGAAGATAAAGAAAATAATAGATATAAAGATTTGATAGATTCTATAAATGTTTTATCAGAAAATCTAAGTAATATGCGAAATGAAATAGATAAGAATATAAAAACACTTGAAAATGAAAAAAATACTCTTAAATATTTAGTAAACAATCTATATGAAGGAATAATATTTTTTGATTTAGATGGAAGTATTAAAGCAGAAAATGATTTTGGTAAAGAAGTTTTAAAAGAGATTGGGGAAAGTGAATTAAAAAATTCTAAAAATAAAATTTATTCTTTAAGAATTAAAGATGAACAAAAATTAATAGAAGTTAGTAGAAATTATTTAGAGAATTCATTATTAGTATTAATAAGGGATATATCTTTAGAAAAAGAGATGAATGATTTATATACATTAAATGAAAAATTGGTAGAAAAAGAAAAATTTGGGCGTATAGCAGCCCATGAAATTAGAAATCCATTAAATTCAATGTATCTTAATTTACAATATTTAAAAATGGAATTTGAAGGTAATAAAAAAATAGAAGAAATTAGTGATTTAATTATGGATCAAATAAAAACCATAGATTCAATTGTTGGTGAATTATCTTCAAGAGCTATTATAGAATCAGAAGAAAAGAAAGTTAATATAAAAAGCGTTATTTCTCAAATTTTAAATTTATTAAAATATAAAATTTTAGAGAATTCTATAGATATAGAATTCTCAAGTGAAAATGTTTATTTAAATGCAAATCCTCAAAGATTGAATCAACTTTTCTATAATCTTATAAATAATGCTGTAGAAGAATTAGAGAATAAAGAAGGAAGCAGAAAGATTAAGATAAATATATCTAGGAATATTGATAATGTTATTATAATAATTCAAGATAATGGTAGAGGGATTCCAGAAGAATATAAAAAAAATATATTTAATAAACCATTTACAACAAAAAAGTATGGTAACGGTATCGGATTGTTTATAGTTCATTCTATTGTAAAAGAATTAAATGGTGAAATAAACTTATTAAGTTCTAACACTGGAACTAAAGTAATATTAGAATTTAAAGGAGCGATATAATGAGAAGAATATTAATAGTAGAAGATGATAAAAATAGTGCAAATATTTTAAAAATGTTTTTAGAAAAAAAGGATTATGAGGTAGTATTATTTAATGATTTAAGCAGTGTAAATAATATTGATAACTACGATATTGCATTATTGGATATGATATTACCAGATGGAAAAGGAACAGAGAAAATAAAAGATTATCTTGAAATAAACCCTCATTTAAAAATAATAATTATGACCGGATATGGTGATGTAGAAGATGCAGTTTATTCTATGAAAAGCGGTGCATTTGATTTTATAAAAAAACCAATTGATTTGAAAAGGTTAATGTTTTTAATAGAAAAAGCTCTTGAAGAAATAGATTTAGAAAAAGAAAATGAAAAATTAAAGTATATAGTGCAGGAAAATATCAAAGAAGATTTTGTTATAGGTCAATCAAAAATTATGAAAAATATTATATATATAGTAAATAAAGTAATAGAAACAGATGCGAATATATTGATTACTGGAGAAACTGGAGTGGGAAAAGAAGTTTTTACTAGATATATTCAAAGGTTTAGTAAAAGAAAGGATAATCCGTTTATTATAGTAAATTGTGCAGCAATTCCAAAAGATTTAGTTGAAAGTGAATTATTTGGATATGAAAAAGGCGCTTTTACAGGGGCAGAAAAAGCTAAACCAGGGAAATTTGAATTAGCTGATAAAGGAACTATTTTTTTAGACGAGGTTGGTGAATTGCCATTAGAAATTCAAAGCAAGTTATTAAGAGTTTTAGAAAATGGGACAATAGAAAGAGTAGGCGGAACAAAAGAGATAAAAGTAGATGTAAGGGTTATTGCAGCAACAAATAGAAATTTAGAAGAAGAAGTAAAAAATGGTAATTTTAGAATGGATTTATTTTATAGATTAAATGTAATTAATATCAATATTCCTCCTATAAGAGAAAGAAGAGAAGATATACCAATATTTATAGAATTTTTTAATAAAAGATATTCAGCAAAGTATAATAAACCTAAAATTAATTTTTCGAAAGATGCATATAACGTATTAATTTCATATGATTGGCCAGGCAATATAAGAGAAATAAGGAATTTTGTTGAAAGATTATTTATTATACATGATACAAATAATATTATAAAAAAATCAGATATTGATATCTTATTTAACGGCAAAAATGAAAAAATAAAGGAACTTGATAATTATATTACGTTAGAAGAAATGGAAAGGGAATTGATATTAAAAACACTAGAAAGATTCTTAGGTAATAAAACAAAAACTGCGAAGGCTTTGGGGATTAGTTTAAGGACATTGCAATATAAATTAAAGAAATATAATGGTGATATTATATGATAAAAAAATTAATAATATTATATATTATACTCTTTTATTCATATATATTTA
Source organism: Marinitoga sp. 38H-ov (assembly GCF_011057715.1). Taxonomy (NCBI): domain Bacteria; kingdom Thermotogati; phylum Thermotogota; class Thermotogae; order Petrotogales; family Petrotogaceae; genus Marinitoga; species Marinitoga sp. 38H-ov. Next base: position 2,760 of record NZ_LNGH01000005.1, on the reverse strand, counting down.
GTGTTAATTTCTTGTACATGTATCAAGCGGGCTATCAACCAGAGGATTTAATAAAATATATAGATTCTCAAAATGTAAAGAATATTTTTGTTACTTTTAAATTCTATGAAGATATGTATGAAAATATAACAGTATCAGTAAATTCAAAAGAACCATTTTATGATATTGCATTAGTTGATTTAATATGGATTCCTGAATTAGCTAGCAATAATATGATATTGCCTTTAGATAATTTTTTTGATAACTACAATATTCCTGATTATGTATTGGATCAATTTAAATATAATGGAAAAATATATGCTTTACCATATTTGGTTAATATACAACATTTTTTTGTAAATAAAGATATATTAAAAAAGGCTGGATTTAATAATCCGCCTAAAACCTTAGAAGAAATGGAATATCAGGCAAAAGTTATTAAAGAAAAAGGGATTTTGGAGTATCCAATAGTTGATTCATGGATAAACGAAGAGGTTTTAATGTGTGAATTTACATGGCTTCTAGGTGCATTTGGCGGAGATTATTATGAAGAAGGTAAAATAAAAGTGAATACTTTAGAAGCTGTTAAAGCATTATCGTTTATGAAAAAATTATTAGATGAAGGTTTAATTAATCCTTTATCTTTAGAGTTTAAAGAAGATGATGTTTTAAATGTTTTTATTAATGGAGATGCTGCTTTTACAACTAATTGGACATATCAATCAAGGTATATGGAAGACCCAAGATATTCTAAAATATTAAATAAAGGGGCTTTGGATTTAATACCTGTATCGGAAGAAATAAAAGATAAAAGAGATACTATTTCAGTTAGTGGGTTTCAAGGATTAGCTATTTTGAAAAATACTAAAAATATAAAAGAAGCAATAGAAGCAATCAAGGTATTAACTAGATCTGAATTTTTCCATCAATTTGATAATGAAATACCTATATATAAGAATATGCATATAGAATATGAAAAAGAAAAGGAATATAACAAGAAAAAATTAATTGAATTAAAAAATGTATTAAATAGACCATCATTGGTAGAGTATAATAAATTTTCTGAAATATTAAGAAGATATATAACCATGACCTTAAAAGGTTTATTATCGCCACAAGAAGCTCTAAATAAGGCGCAAAAGGAAATTGAGAATATAAAATAAATAAAAACTGAACCTTTTTTTGTAATTTTATTCTAAATATTAGGGGTGAAAATATGTTAGTTATTATGAGAAAATTAATTATAATATTCTTATTATTTTCAATAACTACTATGTTTTCAATGGGGTTAACTTTAGAATTTAAAGAAAAAGATATTTTCAACATTCAGCAAGATAATAGAAGTTACTTTGATGTTTTTGGAAGGGTTGATTTGTTTGTTTTTTGCTTAAATGTACCATTAGCATCAAATAATTACTACTTAAATGATTTTAGCCAAATAATTATTAATCCCAAAAAAGAAATTAATGAGTTTTATTTAGGTATAAATATTATCAAAAGAAGTATAGGGATTTTTCCATTGAGATTGGCAGTTGAAAGCAAAATATCTAAATTAAATGAATTTAACAATTATTTGATAACATTAGAAAGTGGGATTAATTTTGGGAATAATCTTATCATTGAAGCTGGGGTATATAATGATTTTAATAAAATAATAAATATGGATTTAAAATGGATTTTTGGATTTAATATAATATTATTTTAAAAGAGGTGGGTTACCCACCTCTTTTAATCTCTATCTCCAAACATACCAGCAATCATAATCATTCTTAATAATTGTAAAATAGCCATAGCAGCCGATGCTACATATGTCATTGCGGCAGCTCCTAAAACTTTTTTTACATGAACAACTTCTGAAGTAGGCATCCCCATTAAAGGTAATGTTTTAATAGCCCTTGAACTAGCATTGAATTCCACAGGTAAAGTTATTAAAGTAAATAATACTGCAAAAGAGAAAAGAATAATTCCTAATTGTATTAATGGCTGGCTATAAAATAAGAAACCAATAATAAATATTATCCAAGATAAATTAGAACCAATTGCAGCAAATGGGACAGAAAAATTCCTTAATACTAAAGGTAAATAATTCTCTTGATGTTGCATAGCATGCCCAACTTCATGAGCTACAACTCCCAAAGCAGCTACAGATCTACTAGAATAAGTTGCTGCAGATAATCTTAAAACTTTATTTCTAGGATCATAGTGATCTGTTAAAAAACCAGATACCGCCTCTACTCTAACATCGTATAATCCTAATGAACTTAACATTCTTCTTGCAAACTCTGCACCGGTTTCCCCGGTTGAAGAAATAACTTTAGAATATTTTGAAAAAGTACCTTGAACAGATGCTTGTGCAATAAGCGATAGTATTAAACCTGGTATCAAGATAATAAATGTTGGATCAAACCAGAATGGATAGAACATCTATATACCACCTCCATTAAAATTCCTAGATTTTAGACAGAAGATTATTAATTTTGTTCAAATTATTATATCATAAAATGCTTAAAATAACCTTAAATATATCAATTTTAATTATATTAAAATTAAACATTTTTAATATAAAAAATAAATATAAAAAATAAATTTAAAGAATGAAATAAAAAAAGTCGATAAAACTTTGGGGGTGATATTATAAAAAGAATACTAATTTTAACCTGACTTTGACAGCAATTTCATGATTTTTGGGAAATTGAAACGGTAAAATGCGGGTTTGCGACGATGAAAAGGGTAAAAATTGTGGGTTGAAAAATTTTTGTAGTGACACAAATATTTTTTACA
>NZ_LNGH01000004.1 GCF_011057715.1 Marinitoga sp. 38H-ov | reverse complement strand
AAAAACTGATAATCACAAAAATTTATCCAAAAAAGGTAATAAATAGATACTATCTATATCAAGCAGCTTCTTATGCTATTAGATATGATCCTGTTCTTAAATCTTATTACAAAAAGAAAAGAGATCAAGGTAAATCTCACAAAGCTGCTGTTGTTTTGACTGCCAGAAAACTAGTTAGAAGTATTTACTATATGCTTAATACATCATATAATCCTATTGAATTATCTCTTCCTTCTAAAAACGTAGTGTTTTTGAAGGATGATGAGTAAAAGATAATATCAATAATAGCTAACTAAACAGTTTAATAATTCAATTTTTGCACTCTGTGCATAATATTTGTTTTACTCTTTTTTATTCTAAATACTCTCTATTTTAATTCTTTATTAATTTTTATTGTTTTTTTATTTTCCTCTTGACTTAATACCGGAGACTTTAATATTATTTATAATATTTTTAGTTTTTAAAGAATTCTATAAAATACTTATTTATCAACACCATAGAAGCACCTTCATAAAAATCATCTTATATAAATATTAGAAAGTGCTTCATTTGTCTTTTATCAAACACAAAAATTTGTTATAATTTTTATTACCATACAACACCACAAACAACTATTGCACTTTGACAAAAAGAACATAGCAATAACGGCGTGCTACTTTTATTTACGGAATAAAAACCTTTTAACATATATACACCTCCTCTCTATTTCAATTGTTATAGTATCTTTCGAAATTCCAAAAGCATTTGTTTATCAAATGTTTACTCATTCTGAAAAAAGCCTTTATCTTCCTGGTATACAACTATTTTAGTTAAATATTAATTTAATTGGAATCTGGTTTCGAAGATACTATAAAATAATTTGAAATTTTAGTTTATAGAACTTATAATTTTATAAAAATTCATGTGCTATAATTTAACTATATCCCCAGAATAATTGAATATAATATCTTTTTTGATATGCCATTCATGAGTTATTTTTTAATTATTCAGAAAATTCAGATTGAATTTTAGGGTTTATAGAATCAGTGGAGTAAATATCGTCATTATTTTCGTCACTAAAAATAATTATAGAAAACAAAAACATTATCAATATTAACAATATGATTTTTTTCACTTTTTCACCTCCACAATTTTTATTTTAGCAATGAAATTTTGTGGTTTTATTAAACAAAATCTAAAATAAAAATCCGCTATTTATCAATACTTTAGAAACCGAGTTTTTTTTAATTTTTAATTAATTCGTTTTCTTTTACAGTTATGTAATATTTTTTGTATTTCTCTTATATTAATAAATTCAAAAAATTTTTCATGTTTTTTCATTTTGGATTTTTCCTTGATTTTTAGTTTTAATTCATTTTGGATTCTTGTGAAACGTTTATGTTAATAAAATCATACAAGGTGATTAAAAATGGATGCAATTTCTTTAAAAAAAATTATTAGTATTGTTGAATACGGTAAATATTCTCTTCCTATCCTTAATTATATTATGGGAATTTTAGATAAAAAAAGTCATTTAAATTTATATATTGAATTATTAAAAGCTAAATGGAAAAATAAACATAATCTTGCTCTTAAATATGCAAATATTATTATTTCAACAACAACAACAACAATACTAAAAGAACTTACAAGATTCGAAAAGATAAAAATTCTTATTATTCTAGATAAAAGAGATTACGCTAAAAAAGAGTACTTTTATTTGAAAAAAAATTTTTCTCTTATTCCAGAGTATGCTAGAAATTTAATTCTTCCAGGTTTAAAACATTTAATTTCCATTTATAATGATGATTTAGGTGATATAAATATATGCAGCAATAAATATAATAAAAGTTATGTTCAGATGTCATTATTGAAATATTCTGAAGCAAGGAAGTTTAGAGATGAAAAGAAATATGATGAAGCATATAAGAAAGCTATTGAAGGATATATTTTAGCTAAAGAATTTTCTCATCCTACAATGATGTGTTCTGGATTAAATAATGCTGCGTGGTGGGTAAAAAATATTGATAAAAAGAAATCATTATATATAGCGAATTTGTTAGAATATTATCTTGGTTATTATTTTGAAGATTTACAAAAAATGTATAATCAATTTGATACTATTTTTGAGATTTATTTTATGAACAATAATATAGGAATTTTTGATATAACTGACAATATTTATAAATTACATAATAAATATCCTGATTTTAAGATTGGTAATAAATTCAACAAATTTATTTTTATTGATAATATAAAAACTTACGAATTAACAAAAAATTTGAATGATTTTATATCAAAAAAAATTCAAAAAGAATGTTATCATTCATCAAAAAAATCCTCTGAATTAAAAAAGATTATTGATGATTATAATCTTTCATTTAATTCTAATTATCCTTTTGCTATAAATAATGAAATTTATAAGATTCATCTTAAAAATAATTTCAACAATAATATAGCAAAATTCAAAACAATTGCAAGAAATAAAATTCCTAAATTATTTTTCTCAACATATACAGCATTAATAGAAAAACCATATTTTACAAAGAGTCGTATTTTAAGATTGATTTTTGAAGGAGATAAAGATAAAATCATTAAATACTTTTCAAGGGATTATGAGAAGATGTATTTTTTTAACTTAATGCTTTCTGAATTTGAGGTTAAAGAAATTGAGAAAAGGATAATGAATCCTGATGATTTTGAAGAGATAAAATCTGATGTATCTCCATTTTTCGTATCAAGAAAAAAACTCATCACTGAGCTTTTTAAAAATGTGAGGAATTTTAAGGAATTTATTCTTCATTATTTTGAGCTCAGTGATGAGGAAATGAGGATATTTGATGTGTTTTTGAGAAATTGTGTTCGTTATGATATTAAATGGCCTATTACTCCTTATCCTAAAGGCAAAATCAAAAATTTTGCAATTAAATACGGTCTTGGTTATAAACGCGTCGCTTTAGGATATTACTCTTTTGAAGATAATGAACGAGAACTTTTTGATTCTATTATTGAAAAATTTTTGAGTGTATAAAAATTAAAATAACCCTGGCCAGTTTAAACTGCCAGAGTATTATTTTTTTATTTTCATTATTATGCTTCGATTATATCATATATTATATTATATATTGTATATACTTTCCATATCTTTCGGAGTAAATAAGAATAAATCATTATTAGAATTTTTCATATTTATCAGTTTGTATATAAAACCATTTTTGGAAAAAATCACATATTTTTTCTACTTTCAATATTTATATATTAATCTTAATTTATCAAAGTACTAATATCAACTTTTTTATTAGTTCATTTACATTCTCAATTTTTTTTGATAAATAAAAATTTTTCTTTAGAAATGATTTCATATATAGTGAATTCATTTATATATATCATTAAGTTAGTTTGTGGAATTTTGAGAAATAAAATATATGTTCAGAATAAAATTCTCTATCTTTAAGCATTATAAGCAAATCCTTTAATGAAAAAACTCCATCTTTTTATCAGTGAAAATTTTTTATCTTCCAACATATGATCTACAATTATTAGTTTTGTATTATTCTTATTTTCATTCAATGAGTTTTGAAATGCATATATTATTTCTTGGTTTATGAAGATATGGAAGGATTAAAAACATTTAATATAAGATTATTTTAAAAATTTTCATACGGTTTAAAAAGCTCTTTTTATTGTTTTAAATATTATAAAATGAGGTTTTTTATTTAATTTTTTATAATTTTTCTCATCTTCTTCTTTAAATTTATAGATTGGTTTAGGCTCGATAATTCTTTCAATTAAAAAATTATTATTATATAAACTATTAGAAATAGTATCAAATGATCTATGATAAAAATAAACAGGAACTTTATTAATAACATCTTCAAGTAGAATATCTTCAAAGTAATTCTCTAAACTAAAATATAGGTATGTCATAATTGGATGATGAATAGAAAATATTAGTTTCCCATTGGGTTTTAATATTCTACTTAATTCCTTTAAAGTAAAATCTAAATCTCTTACATAATGTAAAGTTAATGAAGATATTATTAGATCAAAATAATTATTTTCAAAAGAAAGTTTTTCATTTAAATTTTCTAATAATACTTTAGCTTTATCCACAACTCTATTTTTAGTATATTCAACCATTTTTTCTGAAAAATCTATAGCAAATACCTCTTTTGCTTTATTATTTATGAGCCATTCAGTATAAAAACCTGCTCCACATCCTGCATCTAATACTACTAAATCTTTAATAGTATCAATAGCTTTTATCATTGCAGGTCTTTCATAATAAGCGTTAAAAGTTTTTGTGTCAACATCTTTTGCATAATGAACAGCTAATTTATCATAACTAACTTTTAATTTTTTTTCCATAATATTCCCCTTTCTTATTTTTCTATATTATATCATTTTATATGATATAATATATTTAATAAAATGGAGGGATAATATGAGTGATTTGTTACAAAATATTATAAAAGAAATGGAAGAAAATTATAATGAAAAAAAAGCTAAAGGAAATTATAAATTCTATCAAACTCATCCTGGTGGTTATGGAGAGGGCGATGAATTTTTAGGTTTAACAGTCCCCTTTCAAAGAAAAATAGCTAAGAAATACAAAAATATGCCTTTGGAAGACGTAGAAAAACTTTTACAATCAAAATATCATGAACACAGATTAACCGCTTTATTTATTTTAATTCAAAACTTTAAAAACAAAAAAGAAGAAGTTATTGAAATTTATTTAAGGAATTTAGAAAGAGTTAATAATTGGGATTTAGTAGATTCTTCAGCGCCTTATTTACTTGGACCATATTTAGAAAATAAAGATAGAAGTATATTATATGATCTAGCTAAATCAAATAATTTGTGGAAACAAAGAATAGCTATTATATCTACATTTTATTTTATAAAAAACAATGATTTTAATGACTCTTTAAAAATTAGCGAAATTTTATTAAATCATAATCATGATTTAATTCATAAAGCTGTTGGATGGATGTTACGTGAGATTGGTAAAAGAAATAAAAAAGTCGAAGATGAATTTTTAAAAAAATATTATAAAACTATGCCTAGAACAATGTTAAGATATGCTATTGAAAAATATCCTGAAGAGGAAAGACAAAAAATTTTAAAAGGGATATGGTAATTTTCATAGGAGATAATAATGAACATTTTTGATATTAAAAATTATATTAAAGGAAAGAATGTTCTTCATACAACTCATATTTTATCTGATTGTGATGGAATTGCCTCAGTTTTTTGGGGAATGAATATTTTTGGTGGAGATTATTATATACCTTTTCCGGAGTTACGAACTGGTGAAGGATTGCTAGAATATCTTAAATTAATTCCTGAAAAAGAAATTAATTTTAATTTGTATGATGTGTATTTTATTTATGATACTTCAAATTATGAAGATGTTGAATTTTTAAATTTTGAAAATAAAGAATATATTGTTTTTGACCATCATGGAAGAGTAGATAAAGAATTTATTGCAAACTCAGTTTATTCATATATAAACAAATCAAGCGCAAATGTTATTAATTTATATGAACTTTCTATAAAAAATCTTATATCATTAAAAGATAAAATATTATTATCTTTTGCAATTGGATTATATACTGATACTTTAATGTTAAGAACTGCAAGGGAAAAAGAATTTTTTTATTTTTCTAAATTTATCAGAAATTATAAGCTTGAAGATATTATAAATATTATTTATACAAAAAAAATCAATCAATATGATTTTTTAGATTCATTAAAAGATCTAAAATTTTATAAAATTAACGATTTGTTGGTTTCAGTGTGTAATTTTAAAAATGTAAATCAGTATCAAATTTTTTTAGATGGATTATTTGATGTGTTAGGAATAGATATTTCTGTTGGCATACTACCTCAAGGAATAAAAATACAAGTAAAAAAAGCATATGTACAAAAAATATATCACAGAATATTAATTCCATTTCAAAAAAAAATGAATATAAAAAAAATCCACGGAATATGGTTGGATTTTTTTGATTATAAATTAGTATTAAGTGAATTAAGAAACTATTAGATTGGATAAAAAATTAATGATTTTTTAAAGTCATATCCAAAGTTCCATCTGGTAACATCCAATCCTCATGATATATTCCTTGTTCTTCTTTTTGATATCTAATACATTTTTTCCAATTGCTTTTACAATAGCTATCTATCCACTTTTTACTAATCAACCTTTTTTCATAATATTTTTTCATTGGACATATAAAAAACCATTTGCATTCCTTCATAATAACACCCGCTACTTTTAAGATATGATATTCATAATTTACTTTTTAGGAGGAATATTATGGAATTTAAAAATATTACCAAAAATGTTTTTTATATCAAAGATAATACCAATATAGGAGTTATAAAAATTAATGAAAATAATGACGTGTTAATAATAGATACTGGTAGTGATAGTTCTAAAGGAAGACGAATAGTTAAAAAACTAAAAGAAAATGGATATACAGTAAAATATATCATTAACACACATATGCATGCAGATCATATTGGTGGAAATAATTATATTCAAAAAAATTGCCCTGATGTAAAAATATTTTCATTTAGATCTGAAATTAGTTTTATTGAAAATCCATTATTTATGCCGTATTTATTATATTCTGGTGCTTATCCAATTAAAGAATTAAGAAATAAATTTTTATTAGCCGAGCCATCAAAAGTTACAGATATAATAAGTGATGAAGAAAAAGAAATAAATATAGAAAACAATAATATTAAACTAATACCTCTTAATGGACATACTGAATTTCATAAAGGAATTTTATTTGATAATGTATTATTTTGTGGAGATTCATTAATATCAGAAGAATTATTAGAAAAACATAAAATACCAGTTAATATAAATATAAGAAATACAAAAAAAACATTATTAAAACTTATTGAATCTAATTATTCTTATTATGTTCCTTCACATGGTGATTTACTAGAAAATATTGTTAGCTTAGCGAAAACTAATCTTGATAGAATTATAGAAATAGAAAATAAAATTTTAGATTATATTATTAAAGAACATTCTACAGAAGAATTAATTACCTATTTATTATATTCTTATGGAATAGAAATTAAAAATGCAACATTATATTATTTATACAATACGACAATACTAGCTTTTTTAAGTTATTTAAAAGAAGAAAATAAAATTGATATAACTTATAATAAAAATAAAATATTATGGAAAGCTATATTATAGTTTTCTGCATATGTAGAATACATATCCATAATATTCAGAATATTTTTCATACGTTTTTATTTCTAACAATATTTCATTTACTATATTATCAAAATTAGAATTGTTATTATATTTCTTTTTCAAAAATTTTATCCTTGATCTTTAATTATTTTTTTATTTTCATTAATATGCCTAATTTCGGGATAGTTTTTTCTCCAGTATTCAATTATTTCTTTAGGTTTATCCCTTTTTAACCAGCTTAAATGAGATACAGCCATATATCCGCCTTTTTTAAATATTTTTTATACTTTTTAAACCCATTTTCAACCCCCATTATATATATTGCTCCCTCAGACCATACAATATCCAAATATTCTTTTTCAAATTCTAAATTTTTCATATCTCCTTGAAGAGTAATAATATTTTTTATATTCATTAAATCTATTTTCCTTTTAAGTTTTTCTAAATATTGATTATAGTAATCAACAGCATATTTAATTCCTTCTGACAATTCTGATAATACTATTGTTTGATTTCCAGATCCACATCCCAAATCTAATATTTTGGGCTTTTTTACATTATTAATAGTTGAATATATTTTTTTGTATAAAAATATCTAAAAAAAATTCATTCATTTTTTTGCTCCTTAGACCATTCGACAGCTTCTAATAATGCTATTTTTAAAATATCTAAATCTAAATTATTTGCTTTTTTAAATCTTACACAACTTTTTCCTATATTAACCTTTCCAATTTTCTTCCCATATAATTCAGGTATTGTTTTTCCTTCTCTCCAAACTGTAATATATAGGCTTATATTATTTTTTTGTGGAGTTAGCCCTATTAATGGAAACATTCCATCATAACCTTTAGTTTTATATGGAACTTCTCCATATGCTAACATGTTTATACTGCTTGATACATATAAATATCTTTTTATTTTTGGTAAAACACTCATTATATAATTATCTAAAAAGATAATATCATCTTTTCTATCGCCACATTTTTCAATAAATTCATTAATATTTTTAGCTTCTATTTTCATCATCTCACCTCAATTAATTATATCATGGTATAATAAAATTAAAGGATTTTAACTTTATTTTTATTCTTTTTTTCACATTATATGGTATAATTATATTAAATTTGAAATTAATACAAATTAGGAGGGATATTATGGACAATATTTTAAACATTACAGATTCAGTATATTATGTAGGGGTTAATGACAGGGATACTCATTTATTTGAAAATATGTGGCCTTTACCTAAAGGAGTTTCTTATAACTCATATATTATTAAAGATGAAAAAACTGTATTATTTGACACAGTAAAAACTACAAAAACACACATATTTTTAGATAAAATAGATAAAATTTTAGAAGGTAAAAAATTAGATTACTTAGTTATTAATCATATGGAACCAGATCATTCTGGATCAATAGCTGAAATTTTAAGAGCATATCCAGAAATAAAAATAGTAGGAAATAAAAAAACTTTTGAATTTTTATATGCTTTATATGGAATTGATACAAACTTATATGAAGTAAAAGATGGTGATGAATTAGATTTAGGGAAACACAAATTAAAATTCTATTTAACACCTATGGTGCATTGGCCAGAAACAATGATGACATATGATGAAACTGAAAAGATATTATTTGCAGGAGATGCTTTTGGCGGATTTGGAACTTTAGATGGTGGAGTTTTTGATGACGAAGTTGATATTGAATACTATGAAAATGAAATAAGAAGATATTATTCTAATATTGTTGGTAAATTTGGACCAATGGTACAAAGAGCTATGGCAAAATTATCTGGATTAGAAATAAATATTATTGCTTCAACACATGGACCTGTATGGAGAACAAATCCTGGTAGAATTATTTCATTATATGATAAATGGAGCAAATATGAAACAGAAGAAGGAGTAGTTATTGCATATGGTTCTATGTATGGAAACACAGAAAAGATGGCCGACTTTATAGCAAGATGTTTAGCAGATGAAGGTATTAAAAATATAAGAATAATGAATTCTTCTGAAGTACACGAATCGTTTATTATCAATGAAATTTGGAGATTTAAAGGTGTTTTATTAGGTACAAATACTTATAATAATGGAATTTTCCCAAGAATGGAAAATTTAATTATAAATTTAGAACACAAAGGTATTAAAAATAGAGTATTTGGAGTATTTGGAACATATGGTTGGAGCGGTGGCGGAGTAAAAGGAATTGTAGACTATATTAAGAAAAATAATTGGGAAATGGTTTGTGACCCTGTTGAAGTACAATTCTCTGCTCATGAAGAACACTATGAAAAATTGAGACAATTAGCTAAAGAAATGGCAAAAAGAGTTAAAGAAAATTAATAATAACGCCTTGCTAAAAAAGCAAGGCGTTATTATTATTAATTGTTATTATTATTAATTATTTATTTTTTAATGAAATAGCATTTACTGGACAGACTCTTTGGCATTCAAAACACATTAAGCATTCTTCATTAATAATTTTTCTTTTTTTTATTACTTAATGTAATAATAGTATTATTAGGGCAAACTTCTTGACATAATCCACAACCAATGCATTTGTCTATTTTTAATTTTATTGGAGAACCTTTTTCACATATATTTAGCAATGTTCTATATGGACATAATTTCTTATGCCAAAACGTCTCTTCAAAAAATAATGTTATTATTGTTGCAATGCCAATAACATATAATAAAATATTCAATTTTATCTTTAATATTTTAGTTGTAATAAATAAAGCTATAAAAGCAAAAAGAAGTATATATCTGAGTATATTAGATTCCAGAAATTTTGGAATTTTAATTCTTTTTATATTAATTTTATTATATATAAAGTTTATAGGTTTAAATACTGTATTAATTGGACATATCCATCCACAATAAAATCTTCCTATTAAAGGAGAAAGTAAAAGTACAGTGATAAATACAAATATCCATTTTATTAAACTATGATTTTTTAATAGTATAAAAAACAATATAAAAAATAATATATCAGATATGTACATAAAAATAGTTTTTACAGTCGTCTTTTTCTTTATAATAAATACCACCTTTTTATTATACTAATTCTATAATATTATACTAAAATAAATAATATAAATACGTGACTAAAATCACACACTATTTCTAAGTATATTTTAAGTTAATTCTAAGGAATTTTTAAGATAAGTTTATTATTATTAAGTTAGAAATAATACATGGAGGTGGATATATGAATAATTTAGAAAACAATATAACTTTAAGTAAGTACAATAAAAAACTTGAAGTTATTACAGGATCAATTGAGAAAATAGAAGATATAAATAATTCTAAATATATGAAATATGTATATGTAAAAGATGATTGTAATAACATTTATAAAACCATGATAAATATAAGACATACTGGGAATTTAAATATAAAAAATAAAATAACAATAGAGGGTGTAGCTATAAAATTTTTTGATTATTATAAGCTTATTTCATACAAGATATATTATAATAAAAGAAAATTTTCAATAAGGTATTAAAATAAAAATGGGTATTAGAATCTAATACCCATGTGTAAAAAATTATTCCTCGTTTTTTAAAATCTTGCATAATTCCGGAACAATATCAATTGATACTTCTTGACCTTCATCAAAAACTTTTTTTAAACTAGGATTATCTATTTGAACCATTATTTCACCAAATTCAGTTTCAATAAATGATTCTACTGAATTTCCTAAATATACATTTATTTTAACTCTTCCATTTATTAATCCTTCTTTAGAATCTTTTAATACCAATGATTCCGGTCTTGCCATTAAAACATTTCCTTTTCCTATTTCTATATTTGATTCAAATTTAGGTATTTCTAATATTTTACCTCTAAAAACAGCTATACATTTATCTTCCAAAATATCTTTAACCTCGACATCAAAAAATGCAACTTTCCCAACAAAACCAGCTACAAATTTTGAATTAGGATTTTCATAAATATCGTTAGGGGTGCCTATTTGAACAATTTTCCCATCTTTCATAACTATTATTCTATCTGATAAACTCATTGCTTCAACCCTATCATGAGTAACATAAATGGCAGTTATACCTAAAGATTTTTGAATTCTTCTTATTTCTATTCTCATTTGCTCTCTCAATAATGCATCCAAATTAGATAATGGTTCATCTAGCAATAATATTGATGGTTCTACTATTATAGATCTAGCTAATGCAACTCTTTGTTGCTGTCCCCCAGACAACCTTGAAGGAGCTCTATTTGCTAAATCTTTCAACCCTACCATTTCTAAAGTGTTTAAGACTTTTTTTCCTATTTCTTCTTTAGATATTTTTCTTAATTTCAATCCATAGGCCACATTATCAAACACCGTCATATGTGGAAATAGTCCATAACTTTGAAAAACAGTTGCTGTATCTCTTTTGTTAGGAGGAAGATAAGTTATATCATCATTTCCAATATATATTTTACCTTTAGTTGGTAATTCAAATCCTGCTACCATTCTTAAAGTTGTAGTTTTTCCACATCCTGATGGACCTAATAATGTAATTAATTCTCCTGGCTTTATTTCAAAATTAGAATTATTTACTGCAATTACTTCTGTATTATATTTTTTGTCATAAAATATCTTAGTAACATTTTCTAATCTTAAAGATACTTGTTTTTTTGTCATAATTCCACCTCTCATTGAGAAACTGATTTTTCTAATGTTTCACTTTCTTTAACTAATAATCTCATTAATCCAAAAGCAGCTAACACAATTATTATTAAAGTAGTAGCTAATACACTTGCTAAGCCAAATCTTAAATTTTCAGAGAAATTATATATTAAAACTGTTATATGATACCATTTTGCTGATATAAGGAAAATAACAGCACTAACAGCAGTCATTGATCTAACAAAAGTATAGGATAAACTAGATATAAAAGCTGGTCTTAATAAAGGTAATACAATAGTTTTAAATACCGTTGGAGCATCAGCACCTAAATCTTGTGCTGCTTCTTCTATGGAAGGATCTATTTGTCTTAAAGCTGCAACCCCTCCTTCAACACCAACTGGTAATTCTCTAATAATATAGTTTATTACAATAATAGCCCCCGTACCTACTAAAATTAATGGAGCTTTATTAAAAGCTAAAATATAACTAATACCTATTAAAGTACCTGGTATTGCAAATGGTGCCATTATTAATATTTCAAATAATCTTTTCCCGCTAAATTTCTTTCTAACCAATATTAATGCTGTCATCATAGCTAATATTCCAGCAATAGGAGTAGCTGCAGATGCTAATGTTACAGTATCCATTATTGCATCTTTACCTCTTTGAAGTGCTTCAGTTATATTTTCTAAAGTAAATGTATAATCAATACCCCAATTTCTTACAAAACATCCAGCTACAATTGTTCCATATAATGAAATTAAAAATATAATAATCAAAACTATTAAAGAAACCAATATTGTTTTAACTGGTTTAGAAACTAATTCCGTAATTCTTGGAGAAGGTTTTCCTGTAACTGTCACAAATGATTTTTTTGAAACCCAAAATCTTTGTACTAAAAAAGCAGTGATTGTAGGCAATAATAATAATATTGATAGTGCCGCACCATTACCTAATCTATTCATTCCAGTAACTTCAAGATAAGCTTCAACTGATAACACTCTGTAATTCCCAGACAATATCAATGGATTAGCAAAGTCTGCTAATGAATTAGTAAATACTAATAACCATGCACTTAAAATCCCTGGCATAGATAAAGGTAATGTTACTTTTAAAAATGTCTCTAATTTTGATGCATTTAAATCTAAAGACGCATCCTCAAGAGTGGAGTCAATTGAATGTAATACACCAACCATAGTTAAATAAGCTATTGGAAACATCCCTATAGTTTGTACTAATGTTAAACCACCCAACCCATATATACTAAAATTTTCTAGTCCAAGTATTTTTTTTGTTATTAAACCATTATTCCCAAAAAGTAATAATATAGATAAAGTTAATGAAAATGGAGGAGAAATAACTGGTAATGTTGCCATGGTACTAAAAATTTTTTTTCCTTTGATTCCAGTTCTTGCTAAAACAAATGCAAATAAAAATCCTACTAAAGTTGATAATGTTGCGGTTGAAATTCCTAGTTTAATACTTCCCCAAAATGCATTTAAATATTGTTTAGTTGTTAATATTTTTTTCCATATATCCAATGAAAATTCTCCATTTTTTATAAAAGTTAATCTTACTGCTTCAAATAATGGATAAGCAGTAAAAATAGCTACTATTACAAAAATACCTAAAATTATAAAGTTCATTACTGGATCTCTAGAGAAGTTTATAATTCCATATAGTAATATAAATATTATTATTACTGCATACATAAAAATATTTACTATTCTATAAAATTCCATATATTTATCCATTTTAAAGAAAAGTACCCCTACACCTAAAACATCATATTCATCACTTAATATAGGAGCAAAAATAATTCTATATTTAGAATTATTTATAATATAATCACTTTTTGAAAAATAGAATTCACTATATACTGCACTTTCAATACCTTTTTGAAAATCTTTTGATTTTAGATTATTATTAAAAAAATTATATATATTTTCTTCATTAAAATAATCTGTTGTTTCAAAAAAACCTGGAAGTCCATTAATATATATTATTTTTAGATTTTCATTTTCTTTTTCATATTTTTTAATCCATTTATTATAATCAAAATTACTTTTAGGAATAGATCTAGAAATTATCTGACTTGTCTTCAAAAGGTTTTCATTTAAAACTTCATTATATGAAGTTTTAATATTTGAAAAAATCCAAAAATCTAATACAGAAACTAATAATAATAATATAAAAAAATATATAACTTTCTTTTTTGTAAACATTTTTTCAACTCCCGTTTCTAATTTAAGGCGGCTAAAAGCCGCCTAAAAAATTATCTTGCACCTATTTCTTTATTCCATCTTTCAACTAATCTTTCTCTATTAGCTGCATCCCAAACGAAATCTTGATTAACTATTCTTAATTCTTCAATATTTAATGGTGCTTTATCTTTAGGAGCAATTTTTGACACAGGTAATACAAACCATTTTGAAATCATTTCTTGAGCTTCTCTTTGTAACATCCAATTGTATAATTTTTTTGCATTAACAGGATTTGGACCATTTTTTACTAATGACATTGAGGCTAATTCATATCCTGTACCTTCCATGGGAACTGTAACTTTCAAAGGTGCTCCATTTGCAATTAATTTGAACATATCATGTGCGTACCCTATAGCAAAAGGAATTTCTCCTATAGCAGCTTGTTTCCCACCAGCAGAACCTGATTTAGTATATTGGTCTATACTTTCATCTAATTGATGTAAGAACGTAAATGTTAATTCTTCATCTTCATGGAACATGTGAAGAACTGTTGTGATAACATTATATGCAGTACCTGAAGTATTTGGATTTGCAACTCTTACTAAACCTGCATATTTTGAATCAATAATATCAAACCAACCTTTTGGTGCTTCTAAACCTAATTCTTTTGCTCTATCTTCATTTGTTGCAAATGCTAAAACGCCAACATATAATCCAATCCAATAGTTTTCTGGATCTCTAAATTGTGCAGGAGTATTTGCTGCTAAAGGTGATTTATATGGAGTTGTTAATCCTTTTTGTTTTGCTTCAACATGACCTAAACCAACGCCTCCAACCCAAATAGAAGCTTGTGGATTTTCTCTTTCTGCTTCTAATCTAGCAACTGTTTCACCTGTTGATAATCTTACCCATTCTACTTTAATTCCTGTTTCTTGTTCAAATCTATCAAATAATTCTTTTGCAAGTGGTTCTTCTAATGTTGTATATGCCTTTACAACCTCACCTGCTGAAAATGCAAAAATACCTATCAACAACAATGTTACTAAAAATGCCAACTTTTTCATACTTACACCCCCATAATATAAAATGAACTTATTTTTTAATAATCCAAGAAGCTTTTTCACTAAAATACAATTTAATGTTTTCACCTTGATTAGGTATTCTATTTTCTATAGGATTATACATAACTCCATTAATTAGATAATTATTATTTAACCTCACTTCATATTCAACATGAGATCCTAAAAATGCTGTTTTTTCAATAATCCCAGAAATGCAATTTTTCTTTTCATTATATCCAAGAGATTCTGGCCTAACTACAAGTAAAACTTCATCATTCAATTTCATATCCATATTGCTTTTTCCATAAAATTTACTATTTAGTTCTTCATTAAAAATAGTAATATTCTCTTCATTTATTTCTACAACTTTTCCTTCAATAAAATTAACTCTACCAATAAAATCTGCTACAAACTTATTCTGTGGTTTTGCATATATTTCAAATGGTGTTCCTACTTGCATTATTTCACCTTTATTCATTACTACAATAATATCTGAAATACTCATTGCTTCTATTTGATCATGGGTTACATAAACACTTGTTATATTTAACTCTTTTTGAATTCTTCTAATTTCTGTTCTCATAGATTCTCTCAATTTTGCATCTAAATTAGATAAAGGTTCATCAAATAATAACACTTTAGGTTCCATTACCAAACTTCTTGCTAAAGCAACTCTTTGTTGCTGCCCACCAGAAATTTGATCTGGCCTTCTATTTTCCATTCCTTCTAATCCAGTTAAACTAATTATTTTTCTTACCTTTTCTTCAATAAAATTTTTTGGTATTTTTTTCAATTTCAATCCAAATTCTATATTTTCCTTAATAGTCATATGTGGAAATAATGCATAACTTTGAAACATCATAGATATATCACGTTTATTAGGAGGATCATTAGTAATATCTTTTCCTTCCAATAATATTTGTCCATTTGTTGGAGTTTCAAATCCTGCTATCATTCTAAGCGTTGTAGTTTTCCCACAACCCGAAGGGCCTAAAAATGTAACTAATTTACCTTTTTCAATATTTAAAGAAAAATCTTTTACCGCTACTGTATCTGTGTTTTCACTTTTAAAAATTTTATATATATTTTTTAGTTGCAAACTCATACAAACCACCATTCCTATTCAGAATCGTAATTATTATTTACTAAAGATATTTTATTTTTCAAGAATATTTTTAAAATAAATACAAAAGCTAATATTAATATTATTAAAACAACAGAAAAGGCACATGCTTCTGATAATCTCCCTGAATCTGTCTGACTTAAAATCTGTACTGTCATTAAATTCCAATTAGCAGATACTAAGAATATAGCAGCACTAATAGCCGTCATAGCTCTAACAAAAGAATATACTAAAGCAGAAAAAAAGGCCGGAACTATTAATGGTAAAGTAATTTTACTAAATACAGTCTTATCATCAGCGCCTAATGTATATGCCGCTTCTTCAATGGCAGGGTCAATTTGATTTAGTAATGCTATTCCACTTTGAATACCTACAGGTATATATCTAAAAATAAAATTTAATACCAATATTGCAAAAGTTCCTGTTAATAACAAGGGCTTTTCATTAAATGCTAAAATATATCCTATACCTACTACAGTTCCAGGAACAGAAAAATTTAACAACGATACAAATTCAAGTGTTTTTTTACCAGGAAAAGTCTTTCTTACAATTAAAAATGCTATAATCATACCTAAAACTGCAGATGCTGGAGTTGATGTTAATGCAATTGTCAATGTATCTTTTATAGCTTCTTTTCCAACATCAAAAACATATTTAAAGTTTTCTAATGTAAATTCATTATTCATTCCCCATAGTTTGGTAAATGCTCCCCAGAATATAATTACATATATTAATAATATAAATAGGGAAATTATTAATACCAAAGAAAATAAAAACCATTTTGCAAATTTATTAACGCTTTTCAATTGAGATGTATTAGGCTTACCAGTAATGGTAATATATTTTTTCTTTCCAATCCAATATTTTTGAATAATAAAAGCTATCAATGAAGGTAATAATAACCAAACAGCTAAAGCTGCACCACTTTTTAAATTAAACATACCTGTTATTTGCAAGTATGCTTGTACAGATAAAACTGGAAATCTAGAGCCTGCTAAAATCAATGGATTACCAAAATCTGCTAGAGATTCAATAAATAAAACTAACATTGTGCTAGCAATACCCGGTACAGATAATGGCAGTATAATTTTTGTAAACACCTGCCACCTTGAAGCTTTTAAATTAAAAGCAGCATCTTCAAGCGTTGGAGATATTGTTGATATTACTCCATCTAAAGTAATAAAAGCTACTGGGAAAAAAGTTATTACTTGAGCGATCATTAATCCCCATAGTCCATATATAGGAAAACTTCTTATACCAAATAATTTTGCTGTAAGAAGACCATTAAATCCAAATAACATTATTATAGACATAGCACCTATAAACGGAGGGAAAACCATTGGAATTATTGCAATTGTTCTAAAAAAACTTTTAAATGGTATATTTGCTCTATTTAATGTATATGCGTATAAAAAGCCTACAAAAGTACCTATAACAGCTGTTAATGTAGCTATTAAAATACTATTTTTGAATCCTTGTTTCATATAATCATTTGACAATATTTCCTTATAGACATCTAAAGAAAATTTATTCTCTGAATTTGTAAAACTAATTAAAAATACTTTGTATAATGGAAAAATAATAAATATAAATAAGGAAATAAATATTAATATGAGGAGTATTAATAAGGATGGGGTTTTCAATAATTTTTTAAATTTATTAGAAAATTCTTTATTTGATATCTCCATTTTTATTCCTCCAAAAAAAGGGGGATAATCCCCCTTCCTATTATTTAACTGGTAAAACTTCTTTTATCCATCTATCAACTAATCTCTTTTTATTTTGAGCTGCCCAATTTTCATCAACAGTAATTAATTTAATTGTTGATAATGGTTGTAATGTCCCAAAATCAACATCTGATCTTACTGGATAGAAGAATGTCTTTTCATCAACAATTACTTGTTGTCCTTTTTTAGATAATAACCAATCAACTAATACTTTTGCTTCATATTTGTTCTTTGCACCTTTTACAATAGAAACACATGCTGATTCGTATGGAACGCCTTCTACAGGAAATACTACTTCTACAGGATATCCTTGTTCTTTAAATTGGAAAAATGCAGGAGTAAATTGAATACCTATTCCAGCTTGACCAGGCCCAACTGCTTTTGATGGTCCTGTACCACTTTGTGTATATGCTTGTACATTTTTAGCTAATTTTTTTAAGTAATCAAAAGCTCCATCTTCGCCATATATATTTAATAATCCTATCATAAATGCATATGCAGTACCTGAAGTTTGTGGGCTTGGATATTGAATCATATTTTTATATTCTGGTTTTAATAAATCCATCCAACTTTTTGGCATATCAACTTTAAGTTGTTCTAAAACTTTTAAGTTAACACCTACACCTAATGGATTCATATAGAAAGCATGATAAAAACCATCTATATCATAGAAATTAGGAGAAATACCATATACACTAGTTGTTTTATATGACTCAGTTAAACCATTTTTTTTTGCTATAATATGATTTGGCATAGGAGCTCCAAACCATACATCTGCTTGAGGGTTGCCTTTTTCAGCTTCTAATCTAGCTAAAGCTGGTCCAGAAGATAAGAAAACGTATTTTACTTGAATACCTGTTTCTTTTGAAAAAGCATTTAAAATTTTTCTTGCGTTTGCTTCATCAACACTACTATAAATAATCAATTCTGAAAATGAAATAACTAATGCCAATAACATCAATGAAATTAACAAAATCTTTTTCATTTCAATACCCCTCATATAAAATTTAGTTACATTATTATAATAATAGAGAAATGAATTGAAATTTCATCAGAAATGTATTAGGAATGTAACGATAAATGATATACAAATAGAGGCATTAAAATGAAGTTCTTAAAAAAGGTAAGATGTCTCCTCTTTGAAGGTATAAGAAGTTGTTTAAATAATATACAGAAAAATAGTTTTCATCAAATACATTTATTGCTATAAATTCTACATCATCACTTAGTATTTTTATTGTATATAGAATTTCACTCGCTAAAATCCTTCCAATTTCCTCTGGAGAATTTATGAAAGTTGATTTTTGTAAGATATTATATAAATTATTTATCATATTGGATTCTTTTAAATGTACTCCATTATTTTGGTTAAAAATAATTATTTTATTATTTTGATTTATTAAAGCTTTAGATATATTTTCTAGTGAAAATATTTTTTTCATTAGTTTTTCTTTAACATATATTATTTCTTCATCATTACCAGATCCGTATGTTAAATTATTTATAATTAAATCATTTGAAATTTCATAATGAGTTTTCATACCATCAAGAAAATATATATATCCATATATTAATGGTTTACTAGAATTAGTTGAAATAACATTATATTTAGGTAAATCAATTATTTTTTTCCAAATATCAATTATTTCTGCTGGATTACTTAAAACGTATGTAGGTAAATAATTTGCCATGACTTCTATTTTAACAGGTGTTGAAGATGTATATTTTTTCATTAATTCTTCATTATCTTTAATAAAAAATACCTTATTGTAGTCTTTATTATTCAAATATATTCCAACTAATATCAAACCAGCCGAAAATAATATTAAAATAATTAAATATATTTTCAATCTATCTTTTATCATATTTTTTCTCCTTCATATAGTTTGATAATAAATTTAGAGCCTTTATTTATTTCAGATTCTACCAATATCTCTCCATTATGATTTTTAACAATTTCTTGAGATATACATAATCCTAAACCATTATTTTTTCTCCCTTTAGCTGAGAAAAATGGTTTAAATATATCATTAGTATTTTCTATACCTATTCCGTTATCTTCTATCACTAAAAAATAATAATTTTCTGATATTTCTGAATAAATATGCAATTCAGTACATTTACTATGTTTTATAGCATTATCTAAAATATTTAAAACTACTTCTTTTATTTTCTCATAATCAAAAAATAATGTTTTTGATTGTATATTAGTATATATTTCAATATTAAATTTTTCTAGACGTGGTTTTAAAATACTCAAACATTCATCAACTAAATTTTTAATATTGTATTCTCCATACTCAAATTTAAAAGAGTTTTTGTTTATTTTAGATAAATACAATAACTCTTCTACTAATTTTAATAATCTATTACCTTCATTGATTATATGTTTTATAGATACTTCTTTATCCTTTTCAGATTTTAACCTTCTCAATAATTCAACATGCCCTAAAATAGAGGTAATAGGAGTTTTAAATTCATGAGTCATATTGTCAATAAAAACTTTTTGTCTTTCTTTTTCCTCTTTTAAAGATTTAATATAATGTTCTATTTTATCAATCATTATATTAAATGAGTTTACTAAAGAATTTATATCGTCATTACTTTTTATATTTATTCTATTAGTGAAATTCCCTTTAGAAATAATTTCAGTTTCTTTTTTTAATTTGTTTATAGGTATAATTATTGAATTAGATAATATGTAATTTAAAATAATGATTAATAATATTGATATTATTCCTATTATTAATAAAGTGTTTCTAACATTATATATTAATTGATATTCATTGTCCATAGGATATATAAACCGAATTGCTCCTATTACGCTATTTTGAAAAAATATAGGACTTGAGAAAAATAGTATGATCTTATTATTATCCTTTTTTAAAATATAATTTTTCATACTATTTATTGCATAATGAATATCTTGATATACATAATATTTTGTTTTAGGATTAGTATTTGCTAAAATATTCTTTCTTATATCATATATTTCAATATGTAAATTATATTTTTGTGATAAATAATCTGAAATAAAAGGAGACATTCTTTCTAGTTCTTCAAAAATATTTTCGTATTTATACCCTTTTAAAACATTCATAAAATATATTTGACTTTCTTGGCTATATTCAGTCATTTTTTTTAAAGTATTATTTAATATATTTTTTTGAAAAGAGTTTAAGGTAATAAAGAAAATCAATATAAGTAGAATTAATGTGGTTGAAATATTTAATATTAGAATTTCGTTTCTAATATTATTCTTCATCGGGCACCTCTAATATATACCCTATTCCATATATTGATTTTATATATTTACCACATTCTCCCATTTTTTTCCTTAATCTTTGAATTGTCATATCCAAAGCTCTTGTATCTATATTTTCGTCATATCCCCATATTTTTTCCAATAAAACATCTCTAGATAATACTTGTTTGTGATTATTTATTAATAGTTCCATTAATTCAAATTCGTTTTTAGTCAAATACACTTCTTTATCATTAACAAAAAATTTCCTAGTGTTTTTATCTAAATACATTGAACCAACAATATTTTTATTTAAAGTTATATTAGATTTTTTCATTCTTCTAATTATATTTCTAATTCTTAAAATTAATTCCTTACTATCAAATGGTTTTGTAATATAATCATCTGCACCTAGTTCTAAACCCAATAATTTATCATTTTGATTATTTTTTGCAGTTAAAATAATTATTGGAATTTTATAATTCATACTCTGTAATTCCTTTAAAACTTCAAATCCATCTTTATCTGGCAACATTAAATCTAAAATAACTAGTTCTGGGTTTTCTTTTTTGAATAATTCTATGCCATCATTACCATTTTCAGCAGTAATGACATCAAAGTTTTCTAATATTAAATTCATTCTAATTAAATCTCTAATACTTTCTTCATCTTCAATAATTAATATTTTCATATTATCACCAACTTCTATATTTTAATATATTTAATTATAACATATTATCCATATTCCATTAAAAATTGGCTGCTAATAGCAACCAAAATAATTATATTCAATATTTTTTAAATTTCTGGAATTTCTCTTATTGGATATCTTTCTTCAAAACATTTTGCTAATGATAATATTTTCCCCTCTTCTAATGCTTTAGCTGTAAAAGTTATTCCAAAAGGACCATCTTTAGTATAACCTGCAGGAACTGTTACAGATGGATATCCAGATTTTGCTGATATTCCAGCTCCATAATTTGCTGGGAATATTAATGCAAATAAGTCATATTCTTCCATAACCTTATCAATACCGAATTTCCTAGAATATTTTCTATCATTAATTAAACTTTCAATATATTCTTT
Organism: Marinitoga sp. 38H-ov; assembly: GCF_011057715.1. Lineage (NCBI taxonomy): Bacteria > Thermotogati > Thermotogota > Thermotogae > Petrotogales > Petrotogaceae > Marinitoga > Marinitoga sp. 38H-ov. Next base: position 20,584 of record NZ_LNGH01000004.1, on the reverse strand, counting down.
ATCTTTTAAATTGGTTCCATCAGATTTTATCAATATATTTTGACCATATTTTATTGCTTCTCTATTATGAATATTGAATTTAATAATATCATTTAATGTTTTAACTTTTAAATTTTTGTCTTTCAAATAATTATTAATACCATGCTTAAACTCATAATACAATACATTAATATTATTTATTTTATCTAAATGCTCAAATTCAAATTCTATTATTTCTCCTCCAAGTTTTTTCACTCTTTCTAATGATTCATAAAATATATTTTTCTGATCTTCTGATAACCAATTTAAATGATTTTTTGACACTCCAAATTTTAATCCATTAAAATTATCCAATTTTTCTAAATCTGCATTATATTCTTTTGATAAATAAGATGCAGGATCTTTATCATCATATCCAATTAAAACTTTATATATTTCATATACATCTTCAACTGTTCTAGCAATTGGTCCAGCAGTATCTTGAGTATAAGATATTGGAATTATACCACTTCTACTAATTGTTCCAGTTGTTGGTTTTAGGCCAACACAAAAATTTGAGCTTGCAGGAGATAAAATAGAACCAGATGTTTCTGTTCCAATTGCAGCTAAACACAAATCTGCAGCAACAGCTACTGCCGAACCTGAACTTGACCCACCTGTATCAAAATCACCATATGGATTTTTTGTCTGTCCACCTAATGTACTATATCCGTTGGGCATATTAAAAGATACAAAATTAGCAAATTCAGTTAAGTTTGCTTTTGCTAATATAATAGCTCCAGATTTTCTTAATTTTTTTACTAAAAAGGCATCTTCTTTTGCATAATTTCCCTCTAATGACTTTGCTCCAGCAGTTGTTTGCATTTTATCAAAAGTATCTATATTTCCTTTAATTATAATAGGAACACCATGTAATTTACTTCTAACATTACTACTTTTCCTTTCAATATCCATTTGTCTTGCAATAAAAAGTGCATCAGGATTAATTTCTAAAATTGCATTCAAATATTTATATTTAGATATTCTTTCTAAATAAAACTCAACCAATTCAACAGAAGATAATCTTTTTTCAAAATATTCATTTACTTTTTTAATTGTTAAATTCATTAAATCCATCCTATCCCCTCCAACATTAATTTTCCTTCAATAACGAAATAAAAAGTAATTCAATAATATTAACAACTATAATAATTATTAATCCTGCAAAAAGTCCATACAATGTTCCAACTAAACCAATAACATATGAAAAACCACCAGAAATAATAGATGTTGCTGCAGAAGATATACTTAAAGCTATACCTTTATTACGTTTATACTTTTCAACTATAATGGCCTGAATAGTTGGATATGTTGTTGCATATGATAATCCTGTTAATATAGTCCCTATAGCTGATAATATAATGTTCTTTCCTAATAATATAGTAAAGGTAGAAAATACAACAGAAAAGAAAACTACAATAAATAACCATTTTTTATAACCAAATTTTTCTGGCATTCCAGATAATAGCGATCTACCTAAAAATAATCCAAGCCATAGAAAAGATGGAAAAATTGCTGCATTTGATACATCAAAGTTCCTTACTTCATATAAAAAAGTAGATATCCATGATGTAAAATTCATTTCATATCCAACATAAAATGATAATGCTAAAACTAATATTATCAATGAAGAATTCAATACTTCTCTCAACGAACCTTTACTATCTTCTAAATAATCAGCATGTAAATTTAATATATCATGTTTTATCATATATACAGATATTAATGGAATTAAATTAATTAATACAGCTAACAAGTATGACGATTTCCAATAGGGAGTATATCTTAATACTAATGAAGAAATTATAGGGCTAATTACAGCACCCATTGCAAATGAGGCATGTAATAAATTTAAAATCTTACCTTTTTTACCATCGCCAGAAACTCCTATTAAAAAAGGAACAGAAACTTCTAAAGCACCACCACCAAAATTAATAAGAAACATTCCAATAATAAGCATAATATATGAATTCATAAAAAACATAGTAAGATTACCAAATAATAAAACAAATACACCACTAACTATAACATAAAAAGCGTTCATTTTTTCTAATAAATATCCATATAATAATGAGGATATTAAAAAAGCTACTGAACCTAAAGACAATACTAGTCCCACCAAAGAATGATCAATTGAGTATGCTTTTTCTATAATGGGAATTAAAGTACTATTTAATATTAATGAGAATCCAAAAATAAAAAAACTACTAAATCCGAATATTAACTGTGCTTTTTTCATATTCCCTCCTATTTGCTATATAGCCATAAGAATATTTCTTCAAAATGCTTTGCCCAATAAGATTCGTTGTGAACCCCATTTTCATCTATTAATAAATTTACATTTTTATACCCTAAATTTTTCAATAATTCTGCCATTTCTATTGTATCATTTTTATACTTGTCAGGATCACTACCTTCTTTACCCCCTACATATAAAAATACTTTTATATCTCCAACGTATCCTCTATCTTTTGCATATTCTGTAATTTTGTTATCAGCAAACCAAAAAGCTGAAGATAATGCTCCAACTTTTTTGAATATCTCAGGATATTTTATTGCTGCATATAATGATATTAATCCACCCATTGAACTTCCCATAATCCCAGTATCTTCTTGAATAGTTCTAAAGTTGCTATCAATATATGGTTTAAGAGAATATACTATTGAGTCAACGTATTTATCTCCTTCTCCACCTTGACCTTTAGCAATTTGAATATTTGTATTATCCCATTTCCATGGAGAATATTCATTTAATCTATCATTTCCCCCATTATCTATCGCAACAATAATTACACCATTTGTTTTTCCTTCATTAAACAACTTTTCTAATGTTTCATCTACTTCCCATTCACCAACAAATGAAGTTGCAGCATCAAAAACATTTTGACCATCATGCATATATAAAACTGGATATTTTTTATTTGATGTTTCATAATCAGGTGGCAAATATATCCATATTCTTCTTTTTTTATTTAATTCCTTTAAATAAAAGTCATTTATTATTTTTATATTTCCTGTTAATGTATGTTTCACATTTCCCTCTCCTTTTTCTACAAAATCCCTCCAATTATATACAGTAATTTCAATAGTGTTGTTTTTATTATCAAATGTATATACTCTATTTGATATTTCTTCACCTTCTTTTCCCTTTTCAACCGTTTCCCAATTTCCTCTAGTTATTTTATACTCCATGGTAAAACCAGGATCAGCTTTTAAAGTTATTATATACTTATCTTTTTCTTTTTTTAATTTGTATAATTCATCAACTGGATTCCAATTATTAAAATTACCTGCTATATATATATTTGAATCATTTGGCGTATAATCAGGAACAGAAACTATTATAGTAACATAATTGTATTTATCATTGATAGCAGTACCCTTGTTGTTTTGAAAATAAGAACAACTACTAAATAATAAAATTACTATAGATAAAATAATAATAATTTTTTTCATGCAATCCACCCCAAATTTTTTATATTAATTTATTAAAAGGCGGGAATCCCGCCTTTTCTGTTATAATGATTCTATTTCAGACATTATAAACTCTACTAATTCTGATATGTACTTTTCTGAAAAATCAAATTTAATACCAGCAATTTCGTATAATTTTTTTACTGGATATTTGAAGCCGGAACTCAAAAATTCTTTATACTGTTCAATTGCCTTTTTACCATTTTCTTTATAATTTTTATAAACTGCAATAGCACCTAATTGTGACATTGCATATTCAATATAATAAAATGGAACTTCAAAAATATGCAATTGTCTTAACCATCTAATTCTTTTTTCTTTATCTAGTCCTTTCCAATCAATTCCAGTATTAAATCTGTCCATTAAACTAGCAAAATAATCATCTCTTTCTTCAGCTGTATGATCTGGATTTAAATATATCCAATGTTGAAAAGCATCAACAATCATTACCCAAGGTAAAATCTTTAATGTTCCAACTAATTGTTCTTTTTTTGCTTTTTTCAAATCTTCTGGATCATTATAATATTCACCTAAATATTCCAAAGTTAATAATTCCATTGACATAGAAGCTAACTCTGCTATTTCGCTAGGGAAATCTTTTAAGTGAGAAATAGGAATGTCTTTTGAATAAAATGTATGTTGTGCATGTCCTGATTCATGTAATAATGTTCTAACATCACCATGAATTCCTATTGCGTTCATAAATATAAATGCTGCACCTGTTTCATTTAATGGATAATTATATCCACCTGGTGCTTTCCCTTTTCTGTTAATTAAATCTAAAAATCCTGTATTTTTCATTTTTTCTAAATTTTCTGCAAAACTTCTATCAACTTTTGATAATATTTTTATAGCTTTCTCTACAAATTCTTCTTCTTTTTCAAAAGGTTTTAATATTTTTCCATCTACATCAACTTCAGTGTCCCAAGGTCTCAATGAATCTATACCCAACTTTTCCTTTCTTTCAGCATTTAATTTTGTTAATGCTGGAACTACAGCTTTTTCAACGGCATTATGGAATTCATATAAATCTTCTGGTTTAAAATCATATCTTCTTTTAGCATCATGCATATAATCTCTATAATTATCATATCCTGCATTTTTTGCAATTAGAATTCTTATTTCTTTTAATTCGTCAAATAATTTCTCTAATTCCTCATGATGCTCAATAACAGCATTATTTACCAATTTCCAAGCTTCTTCACGAACTTTTCTATCAGGATTTTTCAAGTAAATCCCCATTTGAGATAATGTTTTTTCTTCACCTTTATAATTAACTGTTATTTTAGAAATTATTTCACCATATTTGGAACTTAATTGTTGTTCTTTTACCATTAATGGTAAGTTTTCTTTTCTAAATAATTCAATATCTCTAGAAATAATTCTATTTAAATGTTCATAACTTTCACCTTTTAATTCATTTCTAAATGGAGATTCATAAAATTTCTTTTTTAGCAAGAAATCATATTCTTGTGCTGGAGATACTACATTAGCATAAAATTCATTAAATGCTTTAGAATTTTCTTCCTTTGTATCACATGTCATTCTGATATATCTCCATGCCATTTCTTCAGATAATATATTTTCTAATTCGGTCCATTTTTCTAAAAAAATCAATAAATCTTCGACAGAGTTTATTTCTTCATTTAAGAGTTTTTCTAATTCATCTTTAACTTCTTCCCAACTATTCAAATTAATAGCGTTTTTAAAATATTTTCTTGGTTTTTTTTCTATTCTTTCATCCGTTACAATCATAATAATCCTCCTTTTTTGTTAGTTATACTAATTATACTATATATTTTTATATTTACAAAATATTTTTATTTTAATTTTTTGTTTTTATAATTAAACATGTGAGATATTATTTCTGTATTGATATATAATAATAAATAAAATGATAATCTTCTACAAAAAATAAGTAATTTTTATATAAAAATGAAAATTCGATTTAAAAAAAGAAAGATTTAATGAGGTAATGTACGCTTACTAAAGTCGGAAGTAATTGATTAAACAAAATGTGATTTCCTTTGCCATAAAAAAAACACCCCCTACTTTATATTTATCTCTTTCAGGGGTGTATTTTTTTATTTTTTGTTTTTCATATAAATAAAATACGGAGTTCTTATTAGTAAATATATTTTAACCTATAGAAACCTTCATTTCCTACAACATATAATGTATCTTCTTTATCTAATTTATATGGATTCTCATTTACTTTCACTTCTACACCAATTTTTTCACTTATTTCATTTGCTTTTTTCTCACATCTCACATGGCTTTCAAATCCTTCTTTTATTCCATGTTTTAATTCTTCTAATGTAATTTTTTCAACCCTTAATTCTTCAACGGGTTTAATTAATATTAAGTCTAGATCAACCCTATCAGCTATGTATTTAGCCATATATATCCCTCCCTGATTTATATTTTACAATTCTATTATACCACAGTTAAAAAATTTATTCAAATTTGATAAATCAAATTCTAGTTGAATATCTAAAGGTTCTCTTTCATAAATCTCCCTAATTATTTCTTTTGAAGGGAAACAACCTATTTTTCTATAAAATGATTGAGTTTCTACAGATGGATGAGCTCCAATATATAATTTTTTTGCTCCCTTTTCTTTTGCTAGTTTAGCTAATAAATAAAATAATTTTTTTCCTATTCCTTTATTTCGATACTCTTTAGTTATATGAAAAGAATCTAATTCTAAATAATCTTTTGCAAAACATTTATTTGGTATTTTTCCAAACCCTATCAATTTATTATTTTCAAAAACACCTACAACAATCCCGCCATTTTTAACAGTTTCTTTTAAAGATATTGCTCTATTTCTTTTGTCTTCTAATGTCCAATTATCAATAAAATGATCTTCAATAATTTTTTCATCTCTATATACTAAAGTGGTTTCTTGATATCTATTAAAATCGTCTAATAAATTTTCGTGAATATCATTTTCTGTTAAAATTTTAAATTCCATGTTTTTACCTACACTATAAATATCTAGAAATTTGTGCAGCAAGTTTTGCATTGTTATATACTAATTGAATATTTGATTCTAAACTTTTCCCTTTTGTAATTTCTTTAATTTTAGCTAATAAGAAAGGAGTAGTTTCTTTTCCATTTATTCCCAATTTATCAGCTTCTTTTAAAGCATTTTCAATTGCAAGATTTATTTCTTCATAATCCATTTGATATTCTTCAGGGATAGGGTTTGCGATTACAGCACCACCTTTTAAGTTTAAATTCCATTTTGTTTTTAAGAATTCTGCGATTTCTTGTGGGGTATCTAATTTAAAGTTAACTTTAAATCCACTTTTTCTAGTATAAAACGCTGGTAATTCTTCTGTTTGATAACCAATTACTGGAACTCCAAATGTTTCTAAATATTCTAAAGTTAATCCAAGATCTAAAATCGATTTAGCACCTGCACATACTACTGCAACATTAGTATGTGCTAATTCTTGTAAATCTGCAGAAATATCAAAAGTTTCTTGTGCATTTCTATGAACTCCACCTATTCCACCAGTAGCAAAAACTTTTATTCCTGCTAAAGATGCAATTATCATTGTTCCTGCAACAGTAGTAGCACCATCTAATTTTTTGGATACAACATATGGAATATCTCTTCTACTAACTTTTATAACATCAGTTCCTTTTTTTCCTAAATACTCTATTTCTTTTTTAGAAAGTCCAGCTTTTAGTTTTCCATTAATAATAGCTATTGTTGCTGGAACTGCACCATTTTCTCTAATTATTTGCTCAACATTTAATGCCGTTTCGACATTTTGAGGATATGGCATTCCATGGGAAATTATTGTTGATTCTAAAGCTACAACAGGTTTATTATTATTTAAAGCTTCTTTTACCTCATTAGATAATACTAAATATTCATTTAACATAATTTCATCTCCTTTATTGTTTTATATATATTGTCAATATTAAGCTCTTTAGAGTTTGTCTCTTCTGATTTTAAGGTTATTATTGAAGCAGCTATTGCAAATGATGCAGACTTAAATAAATCAAAGTTGTTTATATAAGAATATACTAAGGCTGCAGCAAAAGCATCTCCGGCTCCCGTAGCATTTTTTATTTCTATTTTTGGAGATTCTAATTTAATAATTTCATTTTCATTTGCACATATAACTCCCTTTTCTCCCATTGTTAAAAAAACTTGCTTAACACCTTTGGATATTAATTTTTTACAGGCTATTTTGGCATCGCTTTCATTAGATATTTTCATATCTGTTAAAATTTCTGCTTCTAACAAATTAGGTTTAATTGTATGAAATTTACCAATAATATCTTTAATTTTTTTTGTTTTTGAAGTTGAAACGGGATCTAAAAAAACAGGATTATTGTAATTTTCTAGTATATATATAATACTATTTTTTGGAATATTTGTATCTAATACTATTAAACTACTATTTTGAAGGATATTATTTTTTGATTGTAAAAATTCAGGATTAATTTCTTCACATATATCCATATGAGAAATAGCTATTTCCATATCTCTATTTTCATTTAATATTGCTAAATAGGTAGATGTTTGGTTTTTTGAAGAAAATAACGAATTACTAATATCAATTCCAATATTTTTTGAATGATTAATTATTTTCTTACCATATATATCATTTCCTAAAGCAGTAATTAATTTTACGTTAATATCTAATTTTGCAATATTTTCTGCTATATTCCTGCCTACTCCTCCTAGAGATAAATTTACATATCCAGGATTAGAATCTTTATGTAATAATTTATTTCTAGGATATCCAGTAATGTCTATATTTGATCCTCCAATAACTACGACATATTTATTTTCGTTTAATATATAACCTCTTCCCATAATATACCCTTTTTTAATTAAATTTGTTATGTGTATTGCTACTGAAGATCTAGCAATTTTTAACTTAGAAGCAATTTCCTCTTGAGTAATAAAAGGGTTTAATTTAATAAGTTCTAATATTTCTTTTTCTCTATTTGTCATATAATCACCTAAACTTTTGTTTAAATTATTAAACTCAAGTTTATTATATCTCTTTTTTTTATTTTTGTCAATAACATATAAATTCCAAAATATTTGTTATAAATATTTGTTATAATAAAATGATATAATATAATGATAAATTATTAAGGGGGTATTAACTTGGGAATTATTGACCAGGAGGTTATATTAAAAAGAAATGAAATTAATAATATTATTGATGATCTGTCGTATATATTAAAGGATATTAAAAGAGAAGAAAATATAATTGATATTAAAAAAAGGATTAACGAACCATATACATTTATGATTGTTGGTGAAGTTAATTCTGGAAAAAGCAGTTTTGTAAATGCACTTCTAAAAAGCAAAGAATTAGCCAAAGTTTCACCTCAAACTTGTACAGATAAAATTAATGTTATAGAGTATTCAGATAAACCTAATGAAAAAGATTTAATAGATAAATATACTAAATATATTGGAAGACCATATGAAATATTAAAAAACATTAGAATTGTTGATACACCTGGAACAAATAGTATGGTAATAGAACATGAAAAAATTACCGAATCTTTTATTCCAAATGCGGATTTAATAATATTTATTTTCCCTGCGAACAATATAGAGGCAGGATCTGCTTGGAGATTTTTTGAAAAGATTGTTCAAAAATATCAAAAAAATGTAATAATAGTATTAACTATGAAAGATATTGCTAAAGAAGAACAAATAAAAATAAATTTAGAAAATGCTAAAATTAGAGCTAAAGATAAAGGGAAAGATGTACCTGTATTTGTTGTATCTTCCGATATGGAATTTGAAGGTAAAGACTCAGGTTTTGATGAAGTTAGAAATTTTATAATTAATACAGTTACAGGGGTAAAAAAAGAATTTGGAAAATTAGAATCATTGGCTAATCAAATTGTAGCTTTATTATATGATATAAAGGAGGATATATATAACAAGAAAAAGAACTTATTAGATCAAATCGAAATTATTGAAGATATAGAAAGAAACATAGATATATCGAAAAAAAATTCTATTAATGAAATAGAATTATGGATTAATATTATTTTAGAAAACTATAGAAATATATCTAAAAGAGTTAAAAATAAATTAGAGGAAGAGATAACAGTATGGAAATTATTAAGAAGATCTTTTTCTAAAAAAGAAAATATTAGGGCTTTAGAAGATGAGATAAAGAATATATATATATCTGAATTGTTAAATACCACCAAGGAAATTTCTGCAGAAAGATCTTCAAAATTTATAGAAAATATAAAAGATATGTTAAATAAAAATATTGATGAATTAAAAAAACTAGAAAAAACAATAGATTTAAAAAATATTTTCTATGATTTTGGAGAACAAAGAAAAAAAATGATTGAAAATACTATTTCAAAAATAGATGAGTATATAAAAAATGAAAAATTTATTGATTTAATAAAAGAAGAAAAATTAAAATCTGTTAATTCAGCTGTGTTTAGCGGTACTGGATTATCAGCATTAGGCATAATTTTAATGATGTCTACGCAGATATCTATTTTTGATATTTCTGGAGGAATAATAACTGGGTTAGGTGTAATGACTGGAACTGTGTTTGCAGCTTTAAGAAAAAATACTATTTTAAAGAAAATTGAAAAAAGTTTTGATGAAGGTGAAGAAATAATAAAAAATAATTTAGAATCAAATTTATATGGCGTAGTAGAATTAATATATAATGATATAAATACCTTATTTTCTAATTATGAAGAAAATGTATTAATAGAAAAAGAAAGATTAGAAAGTTTAAATGAAACTATCGAAAGGTATATTAGTAGATTAAAAGATTTTATAATTTCTTTGGGGGGATAATATGATATTTACATTAACTATGAATCCTTGTCTTGATAGGTATATATATATAGATGAATTAATACCAGATGATACTATAAGAGCAAAAAAAATTGTTGATTATCCTGCTGGAAAAGGAATAGATGTTTCAAGAGTTATTAAAGAACTTGGAGGAGTTTCTGTAGCAGTAGCGCTTTTAGGTGGCCATAATGGAAGAAGAATAGAAGAAATGCTTGATGAAGAAGGGGTTATATATTCATCAATAAGAATATCTTTTGAAACTCGTATGAATATTATATTAGAAGAAAAAACACAATATAGAATGAGTATGCCTGGCGAAAAAGTTAAAAGAGAAAAATTACAAAAGGTATTTGATGTTTTACATTTATTAGTTCGGGAAGGAGATACTGTAGTAATTTCAGGTAGTTTACCTAAGGGAGTAGATCCTGACTATTATACAGGTTTAATTTTTTCTTTAAAACAATGGGGAGCAACTGTTTTTTTTGATGCTGATGGTAATAATTTAAAAGCCGGTCTTGAAGCTGAACCATATTGTATAAAACCAAATACGCATGAACTTTCAAGATTAATAAATAAAGATATAGATGAGAAAGATAAAAATTTAATTGCTAAATATGCTAAAGAAACTTTGGAAAAATATAATTTAAATGAAATTTTAGTATCTATGGGAAAATATGGAAGTGTATATGCAAATTGGGATGAGGCTTATTATTCCTATCCTATAAAATTAGAAGTAAAAAGTGCTGTAGGTGCGGGAGATTCATTTTTAGCAGGATATGTTATGAAGTATAAAGAAAATAAATTAGAAGCATTTAAATTAGCTAATGCAGCAGGTAATGCAGCAGTATTAACGCCTGGGACTGAACTATGCAAAAAAAATGATGTTGAAAAGCTTCTTTCTAAAATAAAGATAGAAAAATTATAAAGGGAGTGATGTTATGGGATATTTAAAATATAATATTGGCGAGAATGTTGATTTTGAAATTAATGAAACAAATGGCGAGAAAATAAAGAGTAAAGACTTAAAAGGTAAATGGGTAGTTTTATATTTTTATCCAAAAGATAATACCCCTGGATGTACAGTTGAAGCAAAAGATTTTACATTATTGATAGATGAATTTAAAAAATATAATGCTGAAGTAATAGGTATTAGCCCAGATAATATTGATAAACATAAAAAATTTATAGAAAAACATGATTTAAAAGTAAAATTAGGTTCAGATGAGAACAAAGAATTGTTGGAAAAATTTGGAGTATGGCAGATGAAAAAAATGTTTGGAAAAGAGTATTATGGAGTAGTAAGAACTACAGTGTTGATAGATCCTGAAGGGAAAATTAATTATGTATGGGAAAAAGTCAAAGTAAAAGGACATGCAGAAGAAGTATTAAATAAAATTAAAGAAAATATCGGAGGTAAATAATGTTAAAATGTGATGTTTTTGGTAAATGTGGAGGATGTACTTATTTAGATATTGATTATGATTTGCAATTAAAAAATAAAACAGAAGAGATTTTAAAGGTTATAAAAGATAGTATGATAGAAATAAAAAATTATGAAGGGGTTTTATCATCTCCTCTTAAATATTATTATAGGAACAAAATGGAATATTCATTTGGAAATGAAATTAAAGATGGACCTTTAACTATTGGATTAAGAGGTAGAGGTAAGTTCTATGACGTGTATTCAGCAAAAACATGTAAAATTGCTCCCACGGATTTTGGGAAAATAATAGAATTTTCAGAAAAGTTTTTTAAAGATATTTCTTTTAGAAATTATAGAAAACATACAGGATATTTAAGACATTTAGTTATGAGAAAAGGATTTAAAACTAATGAAATATTATTAAACATATCTACTTCATCTGAAGATTATCACTCATATGTTGAAAAATGGGCTAATGAAGTTTTAAATTTAGAATTAGAAGGTAAAATAGTTAGTATATATCATACTATAACAGATGCTAAATCTACTGTAGTTAAACCAGATGAATTAAGAAAGTTATATGGAAAGGATTTTTTTGAAGAAGAAATATTAGGAATCAAATTTAAAGTTGGACCTTTTTCATTTTTACAAACAAATACATTAGGTTCAGAGGTGTTATATTCAAAAGTTTTAGATTATATAGATGAAAATGCTAAAACAGGATTTGATTTATATTGTGGGGCAGGAACAATAACATTATTAATGGCAAAAAAATTAGAAAAGGTAATTGGTATTGAAATTGTAAAAGAAGCTGTTGAAGCTGCAAAAGAAAATGCAAAAAATAACAAAACGGATAATGTTGAGTTTTATTTAGGTGACGCAAAGGATGTTGTGAAACAATTGGATGAAAAGTTAGACACAATTGTAGTAGATCCACCTAGAGCAGGCTTACATAAGAATGTAATAGATTTTATTTTAGAAAACAAATTTGAAAATGTTGTATATGTTTCATGTAATCCTTCAAATTTTGCAAGAGACATGATTTATTTGAAAGAGATATATGAAATTGAAAAGTTTGTTTTTGTTGATATGTTTCCACATACTAAACATCTCGAATCAGTAGCTAAACTTAGAAAGAAAAAATAAATTATTTAGGCGGGGATAAAATGAATGTATCTGCATCAGTTTTTATTGATTCAACAAAAGAAGAAGTATGGAAGGTGATATCTAATATTGAAAATTCACCTAACTTTATTTCAGGTATAAATAAAATTGAAATTTTGGAAAAACATAATGAGGGATTGATAGGATTAAAATGGAAAGAAACAAGAACAATGTTCGGCAAAGAATCAACTGAAACAATGTGGATTATCGAGGCAGTTGAAAATGAATATTATAAAACTAGAGCTGAAAGTCATAGAATGATTTATATATCAGAATTAAGAATAGCTGAAGAAAATGGGAAAATTAAATTAACAATGAATTTTTATGGTGAAGCCACATCATTTTTTGGAAAAATTATGTCTTTTATTTTTAGTAAAATTATGCGTAACTCTACTAAAAAAATGATATTGGAGGATTTAAATGATATAAAAAAATATATAGAAGGTAGATAATATGAAATTTAAGATTATATATTTAAAATCTTTTATTTTTGGAATTATTATTTTTACAATAATTATTTCCATTTTTGTTATTCCCTCTCTGATTAGGGAAGGTATGGAGTTTTATTCAAAAATCCCTATTATAATATTTTTTTCAGGAATATATTTAACAATAATTCCTTTTATTTATTCAAACATACAAGTTATTAAAATATTTGGATATGTGAATAACAATGAATTTTATTCTGAAAAAACGGTACAATCATTAAACAAAATTAAAAAATCGTTTTTTGTAATTGGGATAATTTATACGCTGTTAATGCCGATGTTTTATTATTTAGGAGAAATAGATGATGCACCTGGATTAATATTAGTAGGACTAATTATTGTATTATCTACATTTTTTGTATATATATTAAATTCAATATTTATTGAATTAATAAAAATTAAAATCTCAAAATAATGTGCTCTCTGAAAGATGGTAATTAAAAAACGTAATAAATTTACCCAACATGGCTCCAGTAATCTGCTGGGGCCATAATTTATCTTGGTTTTTAAACTTTTTTATGAATGATTATTTTTAAATGCTTTTTTGAATATAATCTTCTATATTCATTATCAAGGTATTTGTATAATAATGTTTTATATAATAAAGTTTATATATATATTAATCTATCTATTATTCTTATTTTTTCTATACTTCCATTTTTTGATTTCTTTTACTTTTTACTTGTCTTCCCTTCTGTTTTTTCATTTTTTTAATATTGCTTTATCTATTGAGCACTTCTTTGCTATTTGATAAAGTAATTTTTCTTTAAATTATGTACTTACAACCTCTTCTTTAAAATCATCTGAATACTTTCTATTGTTTTTTTATTTCATTTTTTGGTTCGATCATAAATGTTTTTTCTAAGTTATTTTTAAGGTAAATATTATAAAATTGTTTAAATAATATTTATATATGGAGGTGCATTATGAATATCAACAAAGTATTAAAAATTATTTTTGCTTTCTTTCCAGTATTAATTGTAGGAAACATATTTTCTGACTCTATCCCTTATTCCTATACTATAACTGACACTGATCAAAAAAAATGTTATGATAATTTCAAAGAAATTGATTGCCCTGAGCCTGGGGAAAAATTTTATGGACAAGATGCACAATATACAGGATATGAATCAAAATTTAATGATAATGGTGATGGTACTGTTAGTGATTTAACCACAGGATTGATGTGGATAAAAAGCCCAGACTGGGATAAAAACGGGATTATTAATTATAACGATAAAATGTCCTATAACGAAGCAATTGAATATGTGAAAAAACTAAATAAAGAAGATTATTTAGGTTATAATGATTGGAGATTACCTACAATAAAGGAATTATATTCTTTGATAAAATTTAGTGGTGTTGATCCTAGTGGATATGATGGAAATGATACTAGCAAACTTACACCATTTATTGATACTAATTATTTCGATTTTGCATATGGCGATATAAATTCTAATGAAAGAATAATAGATGCACAATATCTTTCATCTACTAAATATGTATCAACTACTATGAAAGATGCTGAAACAGTATTTGGAGTAAATTTTGCTGATGGCAGAATCAAAGGATATCCAACTGGCCCAATGCCCGGAAGAAAAGAAGATAAACAGTTTTATGTAATTTATGTAAGAGGAAATCCTGAATATGGGAAAAATAATTTTGTTGATAATAATGATGGAACTATAATAGATAACGCTACAGGATTAATGTGGTCTAAAAATGATAGTGGTGTTGCAATGACATGGGAAGAAGCTTTGGAATGGGTGCAAGAAAAAAATGAAGAAAATTATTTAGGTTATAATGATTGGAGATTACCAAATGCAAAAGAATTACAATCAATAGTTGATTACACAAAATCTCCAGATACTTCAAATTCTGCAGCAATTGATTCGGTTTTTCAATGTACCACAATAACAAATGAAGAAAATAAAGAAGATTATGGATATTATTGGACAAGTACAACTCATGTATCTCTTCATGGAGCGCAAAATGCGGTTTATATTTCATTTGGTAGAGCTTTAGGATGGATGACTGATCGTTTTGGAAACAAAGAGATTATGGATGTTCATGGAGCTGGGGCTCAAAGATCAGACCCAAAAATTGGTAATCCAGATAATTTTGAATATGGTAGAGGCCCACAAGGTGATGTAATAAGAATATATAATTTCGTAAGGTTAGTACGAGACGTTTCCGAGAAACAAAATAATGTTTACTCAGAAAAAAATATTAGTTCTAATTCTGAAGAAACTATGGTAAAAAATGAAGAAAATAAAAAAGAAGGATATATCTTATTTAGTCCTCTTTCTTCAACAAAAACATTTTTAATAAATAAAGAAAAGGAAATTGTACATTCATGGGATAGTGAATACTATCCTGGCCAAAATACATATCTTTTAGAAAATGGCCATATATTAAGAACTGGGAAGGTAAGGAATCTAACCTTTGAACACGGTGGTGGCTTAGGTGGTATAATACAAGAGTTTGACTGGGATGGGAATTTAGTTTGGGAATTTAAATATTCTTCAAAAAATTTTTCAGCACATCATGATATAGAACCATTACCAAACGGAAATATTTTAATTATAGCTTGGGAATTAAAAAGTAAAAAAGAGGCTATAGAAAAAGGAATAGATCCTAAATATATTACAGATAATGGAATTTGGAGTGAAAGTATTATTGAAATAAAACCTAAAGGAAAAAATGATGCTGAAATTGTATGGAAATGGAGTGCTTGGGATCATATAATTCAGAATTATGATTCTAATAAACCAAATTATGGTGAAATAAAAGATCATCCAGAAAAAATAAATATAAATTACAAAACATTAGGAAATAAAAATGATCCTGATTGGTTACATATAAATTATGTTGACTATAATCCAGAACTAGATCAAATATTACTAACTGTACATAACTTTAGCGAAATATGGGTAATAGATCATAGTACAACTACTCAAGAAGCAAAAACTGATAATGGTGGAAAATATGGAAAAGGTGGAGATATATTATATCGTTGGGGTAATCCTGCTGCATATGATTTCGGAAATAAAAATGATCAAATACTTTTCGGCCCTCATAATGCTCATTGGATTCCAAATGAATTTTCAAATTATGGTAACATTTTAATATTTAATAATGGTCAAGGAAGAACTAATGGAAATTTTTCAGAAATAATTGAAATTACTCCTTATTTAAACTTAAATAATATTGATAATAATTTTTATAAAAATGTTGAAGAAACTAAAATTTCTTGGAAATATATTTCTAAATATTATTCTGATAGAATATCTGGAGCAGTTAGATTACCAAATGGAAATACATTGATATGTTATGGTCCTCAAGGGATATTTGAAGAAATCACATACAACGGTGAAATTATTTGGTCGTATACAAATCCATTTGGTGAAAAAATAGATACTCCAAATAAAAATAATGGTATAAAAAATGCTGTTTTTACAATAAATTGGTATAATAATGATTATTCACCATTTCTTAAAAAATAAATGATTAGGTAATCAATATTTTATTGATTACCTATTTTATTTGACAAACAAATATATTAATAATATAATTAGATAAGAATAATATGGAGGTAAATTATGAATAAAAATATCGAAAAATTAGAAAGTTATTTTCATCAATTTAAATATAGAATAAAGATATTTGAAATATTATCAAAAAACTTTGATATAAAAAATGTATTATATCCAGGTTCATATGTTGATATTACTCCATCTATAATTTTTTATGATGTTACATATATTGATAATAATAAAATAGCAAATTCAATTTTCAAAAATAATATATCAACTGTTTATGAAATAATAGAAAAAGAAAAAAAATACACATCAAAATTAAATATAGAATTTATTTATTCAGATTATTGGAATGAAATGGATTTGAATAAATCATTTGATCTTTTAATTTCATTATATGCTGGATTTGTTTCTCAAGCGTGTAAAAAATATTTAAAAAAAGATGGAATTTTATTTGTTAATGATAGTCATGGAGACGCAACCTCTGCTTATTTCGATAACACATTTGAGCTTATTGGTGTAATTGATAATAATAAAATATTTTTTAATAGTTTAGAACAATATTTTATTTCAAAAAAAGAAATTGATTTAGTGAAAGTAAAAAATACAATGAAACCTCCTAAATATATTAAAAATGCTGATTTTTATATTTTTAAAAAAGTGAGGTAAAAATATGGGAAATTTTATATTAAATTTAGCAATGAGTCTTGATGGATATATTGCAGATGAAAATGGTGGTTTTGAATGGATAAGAGGAAAAGATTCTGATATAAAATCAAGAGAACAATTTGATTTTAATAGTTTTTTAAAAGAAATTGATATAGTGGTAATGGGAGCAAAAGCATATGAAGATACACCAGAAGAATCTTTGACACTTTTTTGAAAGATAAAAAAATATTCGTTTTAACTAGTAGAGAATTAAAAAAAAGGTCTAATGTTGAATTTATTAATTCAATAGACATAGTTTCAAATAATTTAGGGAAAAATATTTGGGTATATGGAGGAAGAAAATTAGTTAGTCTATTTTTAAAAGAAAATATAATAGATGAATTTATTATAGGTATAATACCTATAATACTAGGTAAAGGCATCCCATTATTTATAGATAATAGACCTATTATAGACTTAAAACTAATTAATTATTATGTTGAGAATGATATTGTTATTTTAAGATATAAAAAAATTTGAAAGTGGTGAATATATATGTTTCCATTAAGAGATATTAACCCAAGTAGCAAAAAGCCTATCGTTACTATAATATTGATAACAATAAATGTAATAATATTTGTTTTTGAAATGTTTTTACCTTCACATTTAAGAGAAGCTTTTATTCAATATTATGGGTTTATTCCATCTGAACTAACAAAGGCTATAGCATATGGAGATATAGGATATATTGGTTTAAATATTTTTACAATATTTACTAGTATGTTTCTTCATGGAAGTTTTATGCATATTTTAGGTAATATGTGGTCTTTATGGTTATTTGGAGACAATGTTGAAGATAGACTAGGTCATTTTAAATTTTTAATTATATACTTATCAAGTGGGTTTATTGCATCTTTCACTCATTATATTTTTCATTTAAATTCTTCTATAGTTGCAATAGGAGCATCAGGCGCAATAGCAGGTATTATTGGTATATATTTTGTTTTATTTCCTTTTGCAAAAATTGAAACATTGTTTTTATTATTATGGATTCCATTTTTTGTAAATATACCGTCATTTATATATATAGGTTTATGGTTTATATCTCAAGTGTTTAATGGAGTATTGTCTTTAATTGGACCTATATATGGATCAGGTGTTGCTTGGTGGGCACATATAGGTGGATTCATATTTGGTGCATATATAGCAAAAAGATATAGAAAAAAACATATTTATTATTTTATTTAATTATTATTTTATTTATTTAATGGGGGTATTTATGATTGAGAAAATAAAGAAACTAGAACCTATATTATGGAAAAATCAAAATAAAATAAGTTCTGAAATAGCTTTAAATAAAATAAGCATAACGTATGATGATATATTAGATGCAGAAAATAGATTAAAAAGATTTGCTCCTTTAATAAAAAAATTATTTCCCGAAACTAAAGATGGAATTATTGAATCTCCTTTAATAGAGATAAGCAATATGAAAAAGGAGCTTGATTTGTTATATAATCATGAATTAAGTGGAAGATTATTACTTAAATGTGATAATTATTTGAAAGTTGCTGGTTCAATAAAGGCAAGAGGTGGTATATACGAAGTATTAAAACACACTGAAAAATTAGCTCTTGAGCATAATATTTTAAAAGAATATGATGATTATTCTATATTATCTGAATATAAAGATTTTTTTTCTAAATATAAAATTGCAGTAGGTTCCACTGGTAATTTAGGATTATCTATAGGAATTATGGCATCTTCTTTAGGGTTTCATGTTGATGTACATATGTCTAATGATGCAAAAGAATGGAAAAAAGAAATTTTAAGAAGCAGAGGAGTAAATGTAATAGAATATAATGATGATTATACAAAAGCTGTAGAAGAAGGAAGAAAACAATGTATAAAGGATAAAAACTGCTATTTTATTGATGATGAAAATTCAGTTGATTTGTTTTTAGGTTATGCTGTAGCTGCTTTAAGATTAAAAAAACAATTAGATGATTTAAATATAATTATTAACAAAGAAAATCCATTATATGTTTATTTGCCATGTGGAGTTGGAGGAGCACCCGGTGGCATTACCTTTGGTCTAAAACACATTTTTGGAAATAATGTTCATAGTTACTTTGTTGAACCTACACATTCTCCGTGTATGTTATTGGGGTTGATTACAAAAAAATATGATAAAATACATATTAAAGATTATGGAATAGATAATATTACAGAGGCTGATGGACTAGCTGTTGGTTCTCCTTAAAAACTAGTATCAGAAATGGCAGATATGTTAATTGATGGGATATATACTATAGAAGATGATGAGTTATTTAAATTATTATCTATGATTAAAGATACAGAAAATATAAAATTAGAACCTTCAGCAGCTGCATCTTTAAAAGGGCCTTATTTAATAAAAGAAAAAGGTATTCATATATCCTGGGCAACCGGAGGATTGTTAATACCTGAAAACATATATAACAATATGTATAAAAGAGGGAAATTATAATGTTTTATTTGAATTCAGAGTTTATCATGTATCCAAAAAATGTTATATCTTTCGCATTAACTGTGAGACCTGCAAATTCTGGTAGGATATATTTGTATTTATACGCAAATTCTTTAGCTGCATCGTGGAAAATAGGTAAAATGAGAAAGTTTACCGATTATATATCTTACAGAAAAATGTCAAGATATTTAGAAATAGACTATTTTGTAATTGAAAAAAGCACTCAAGCATTAAAAAAAATGGGTGCTATTGAAGTTGTTGAAACAAATAATAAAGGAACTATATATAAAATAAATATTCCTGAATATTATGATAATGAAAAATTTGAATGGATTTTTAAAGATCCGGAAGAATCTATTATTTTCTCTAATTTAGGTAATTCTATTGATGATGTATTAGATTCTTTGAAACATATGAAATCTAAAATAAAGGAAAATAAGATTCCACTTTTTAAGTCTCCGGTATTAAGTCAAGAGTAAAACAAATATTATG
>NZ_LNGH01000003.1 GCF_011057715.1 Marinitoga sp. 38H-ov | reverse complement strand
AATATTAAATATATTAAATATTCCTGTACCAAAAATAATTTCACCCTATACAGAATTCAAAGAAAAATACAAAATTTAGGGGGTGTAATGACACTTTTGTATTTAATAAAAAGTTAACAATGACTGTTTTTTAGAATAATTCCGCTTTTTCAAGCTTTATTGAAAAAAATACTGTCAAACTCAGGAAAATAACCTTAAATATATCAATTTTAATTATATTAAAATTAAACATTTTTAATATAAAAAATAAATATAAAAAATAAATATAAAAAATAAATTTAAAGAATGAAATAAAAAAAGTCGATAAAACTTTGGGGGTGATATTATAAAAAGAATACTAATTTTAACTTTAATAATGATAATATTATTATCATCGTGTTTTTTGGTGGAAACTAATGATATATTAGATTTTAATATTGTTTTTAAGGAAAATTACATTGAATTAAGTTGGAATCAAATTTCTTCTGCTGAAAAATATGAAATATATAAAAAAGGCATTAATGATAATGAATATAAATTAGTTGCAAATGTAAATAATAAAGTCACTAAATATGAGGATTATATTTTTGACCCTCACCAAACTTATTTATACCAAATTGTTTATTTTAAAAAAAATTATGTATCTGAACCAGTAGAGAAAAAAATAACAATACCAAACAGACTACCATCTAAAGTTTCTATAATTTCTCCATCAGAGGGTTCTACAATATCACCTAAAAACTTTAAAATAATTTGGAATAAACCAACGGATAAAGATGGTGATGAATTAGAATATACAATAGTAATTAAAGAAAATAATGTAGTTGTAAAATCTGATAAGGTAAAAAGTTTAGAATATATTGTAAATTTAAATTACGCAAGGACATACACTTTAAGAATAGACGTTTCAGACGGTTATAGTTTAGTAAAAGGTGATGAAATATCATTTAATACCCAAGATATTCCAATTTCGTTATCAACTCCACAATTAAATATTTCTAATGTGTCAACATCATCAATAACATTATCCTGGGAGAATATAAACGAAGCAACTAAATATGAAATATATAGAAAAAACAATAATATATATGAATTATTATCAAAAACAAGCGAATTACAGTATATAGATAAAAGTTTAGAAAGAAAAAAAGAATATTTTTATAAAATTAGAGCAATAAAAGAAGAAAATAATGATATAGTAGGGATTTCTAATTATTCAAATGAAATTTCAGCAATTACTATTAACTATCCACCGGAAATACCTGAATTAATATATCCATCAAATAATGCAACAGGAATAGATTTAAATGAAAAATTGAAATGGGAGTCATTTGATCCGGATGGAGATAAAATAAAATATACAGTTTACTTTAGTGATAATAGAAATTATGTGGAAGATAAGAAAGAGAATGCTAAAGTTGCGGAGAATATTACAGAAAAAGAATTTTTGCCAAAAATGTATATAAAAAATACATATTATTGGAAAGTTATTGCGATGGATGAATATGGTGATGTATCAGAATCAGATATTTTTTCGTTTTCTACAAAGGATATAGAAAATACAAAACCAAATATTGATATTCCAGAACAAAATATTACTGAAAATTCTACATTAAATATAAATTTGATAAATTATTCATATGATGCTGATGGTGATGATTTGATTTTTGATTTAATATCCGGTCCTGGAACAATTGTTACAACTAATGATTCAACTAATTATATATATTATGCTGATTATGAAGCATCAGGTATATATGATGTTACTTTAAGAATTAGTGATAGATATGAATATATAGATTATACTTTTACTATAATAGTAGAAAATATAAATAGGTCTCCTAATATATTAAGTCATTCTGTAAATCCAGTTGCAAAATATGGAGGTATAGAAGTAAAAAATGTAACTTTAAGTTGGGGTGTCTCTGATCCAGATGGAGATAATTTAAAATGTACATTGTATTTAAGTGACGATATAACAAAAGTAGAAAATAATGATGAAGAGGTAAAGATAATAGAGGATTATGATAAAAATACTTATAATTTAGAAAATGAATTAAAATACCAAACTAAATATTACTGGAAAATAATTGTAAATGATGGAAAATCTTATGTTGAAAGTAAAATTTTTGATTTTACTACTAAAGAAGAACCAGCTATTATTTATATTGAAGATGCGCAATTTAAAATCAATGAAAGCAATTATATATTAGTAAATTTAGAAAAAGGTAATGATGTTGGAGGTATATCATTTATATTTACTTTTAATTCTGAATATATAAATGTAGATATAAATAAAGGTTTATCAGGAGTTGAGTGGTTGTTTGACAAAGATAATATATATTTTAGTAAAGTTACTAATGGAGATAATTATTTAAAAGTAGATATTGTATTTAAAGAATCCTATAGCATCTTTAATGATGCGTTATTAAAAATATATTTAAATGGAATAAAAAATACTAATGAAACTATAATTGGATTTTCTAATGCATATGGAGTTCATAGTTCTTCAAATAAGTTTGAGATAGATTATAGCGATATAGCAAAAATACAAATTTTTTAGGAGGGATGGATATGAAAAAATATTTGGTATTATTAACAATCTTATCTATTATCTTTATTATGTCTAGCTGTCTTACAAAAGATGCAAATTTTAAATCGGATAAGATAGAAAAAACGTCGTTTAGCACTGAAGAGTATTTAAATATAACAGATACTGGAGAAGTTATATTAAAGAAGGATTTAAAAGGGCTAGAGCTACAAATTTTAAATGCAGATGATTATACTATTCCAAATGGGATTTTAAGTGTAAATACACAGAATAGTTTGATGATTGCAAAAATTGGAGAACCCTTTAAAAAAGGGGATAAAATATTAGTTTTGAATAAAAAAGCTGATATTAAAATCCTTTCTGTTGCTCCAATAGAAGTAGAAAAAACAAAAATAAGTTCAGATTCAATTAGTGACGGTATTTCAATTATAGATGAAGAAATGAATAAAGATGGATATGGTGAAGTAACAATATATGCAAAGAATGTAATGGATGTAACAAATATAAATCTTGTAATATCATATGATAAAGATTTAGTAGAGATTGATCAATATAGGGGTGAAAATGGAGTTTATTCTTTTCCGGTAATAAATGGGAATAGTATAATTATGGTTCCAATAATAAATTCAGAAGATGGGGAAATAGAAATAAATTTATCTACAGTAGAAAATGAGAAAATAAACCTTGAAGATAATGAAATATTTAAAATCTATTTCAAAGCAAAAAAGGATGAGAATGGGAAAGGAAAAATAGGTATTAGCAAAATTCAATTCGCTAATGATCCAAACTCAGGTGAAGAAAGAAGTATAGTTATCTCTTCATCCGGTAATGTTGATTTTCATGATGGTGAATTAAAATTAAGAGAACCAAAATTATTAGGAGATTTTAATAATGATAATATAGTTGATATAAGTGATGTAAAAGCATTTGCAAATTATAGTAATACAAAGGAAGGAAATTCATCATATGATGAAGCTTACGATATAGCTCCAGCATATAATATGTATAAAAAAGAAGGTTGGGAAAATATATATGATACATCATTTTCAGATGGATCAATTGATATAAACGATTTTTCTATTATAGCAGCTAATTTTGATAAAAGTAAACCTAATAATTTTCCATTAGATCCAATTGCTGTAAATCCTAAAAATGGCGAAGAATCTAATATTCAACCAATATTAAAATGGTATTCAGAGGATCCAGATGGAGATTTATTAACATATGATATTTATTTTGGTGAATCACAAGATAATCTATCTTTACTTGCTACGAATATATCTTTTTCATCAGATATAATTCCAAATTATGATATTACAAAGAAATTTAACAAACTTGAAGTTTCAACTGATTTATTGACAAAAACATATTATTGGAAGGTTGTAGTAAAAGATACATCAAATGCAACAAGTGAATCTGTTTTTTCATTTTATACAGAAAAAGAATCTAATTTAAAGCCATCTGCTACAACTATAGAAAATCAAGAGGTATTTGAAACAGAAACATTGATTATTGATTTGACAAAATATTTTGCAGATGAAGAAGGAGATGAAATAACTTATTCAAGAAGTGAAGAAAGTGAATTGAAATCAGATGATGGTTTAGAAATTTCTTCAGAAGGAACATTAACCTTTACTCCCGATTATGATATGGTTACAACTGGAAATTCAGTAATGAAAAAAGTTGTTATAAAAGCTTGGGATAGTCAACATGTTAATGATCCAACAAAAGTTGAATTTTATATAACAATAAAAAATAAAAATAGATTGCCTCAATTTACAGAGACATTATTCTCACCAGCATCAATAAATAATAATGGAAGTTCCATAGATACAGAGAATATTCAATTTAATTGGAGTGCAACAGATCCAGATGGGGAAAGTATAAAATATTACTTTTATTTAGGAAAAACAACTAATTATGAATTAATAAAAGGAGAGGAGAAAACACCTCCATATACATACAATTTAACAACGTTGGAAGAAGGAACAACGTATTATTGGAAGGTGGTTGCAAAAGATTCAAGTGATGGAGAAATATCTAGCGATTTATTAACATTTACAACAAGAGGATATAAAAATGGTGGTCAAAAGTATGTAAAAGATGTTGAAAATCCTATTAGAACAGGTGTTGTCATTTCTCCAGAAAATGTAATACATTTTGGTTCAAATGATGAAAATTTTGGAAAATTGTATTCAATATTGCCAACAGGTCAAGAAAAAAGAAGTCCGTTTTTAGTTGATAGTCCAATTACAACTACACCAGCAGTAGATAATGATGGTAATGTATACTTTGGCACTTTAGAAGGAAAATTATATTCTGTAAATGTTAATAATACATCAAATTGGGAATATATAATAGGAGTTCCATTATATTCTTCTCCTGCAATTGGTGTTGATGCAATTTATATTGGAGCAACAGATGGATACTTTTATTCAATAGATAAAGATAGTGGAAATTTAAATTGGAAATATCAAGTATCTGAAAAAATAAAAGCAAGTCCTGTACTCGATAATTCTGGAAATATATATTTTGGTGCTTATAATGGAATTGTATATTCTTTAGACAAAAACGGTAATGAAAGATTTTCTGTAACATTAAATGTTCAAAATGTAGAAGAAGTTGTTGCTGCAGGAGCAATTGATAATACAAATAAAAAATTATATATTGGAACATTGGCTGGAAAGATATATGCTATAGATATAGATACTACAAGTGCAAATTATGGTAAGGTTGTATCAAGTAATGATTTAGGTGCTGCTATAAAATACTCGCCAGTTGTGGGTGATTCAATTTATGTTATTACACAAGATGGAAAAGTACATGCCTTGAAATCAGATTTAAGCAAAGAAACAGGGAAATTATCAAATGGAGAATATGATGCAAAAATAGAACCAGCTGGTCCAATTTCTCTAGGTACAGATGGAACAAATAATATATTGTATATTCCTTTATCTAATGGTAAGATATACTCTATAAAAGATAATGGAACATCTAGATGGGTATTTGGTGATGCTAAAAAATCAATAAGCGGAAATATTGCAATAGGAAAAGATGGTAATATTTATGCAGGGTCTTTAGATAACAAATTTTATATTATATATGATTCTCAAAATGAAGGTATAGCTAAAACAGAGTGGCCAGTATTTAAAAGAAACAGTGCGGCGACAGGTGGTAATAGACCTCCTAAAAAACCATATAATTTATCTCCTAAAAATAAATCTGGAAAAGTAGATCCAGCAACTGATTATACAATAAGTTGGAAGTCTAAAGAATATGATGGCGATTCAATTTCTTACGATGTATATTTTGGCGAAAATACTAATTCATTGTTATTAAAATCGCCTGATCAAAATAGTGAGTCATATAAAATACTTGAATCAGATTTGAAATATGGATATATATATTATTGGAAAATTGTAGCTAAAGATGATAATGGTGCAGAAATTTCAAGTGACATATATTCATTTATCACTAAAACTCCATTTGTTTTAGGAAAACCTGGATCAGGATCTGAATCAAAACTTGTAGTGGGTGATATAAGCGAAAAAGAATCACCTGTCCAAATTACTTCAAATAATATAAACGATAATGATGGAGTTGCAAATAATTCAGAAGTAAATGATATAAAAATATATGGGAATTATGTTTATGTTGCAGCAGGACCGGATGGGTTTGAAATAGTTGATTTATCTGATCCAACATTACCTACTCATGATAATGAAATTCATGATGATGGAGTTAATAGCTTTAATATAAAATATATAGATGTTATTGATACAGATAATGATAATGATGCAGATCTTGCTATATTATTAGATAATACATTAGGATTAATCACTGTTACATTAACCGATGGAACAATTCCTGTTTATTATGCTAATGATAATACTGGATTAAGCGATATTAGAGGTTCAGTTTATTATAATGGTAATGTATATGTAATAGATGGAAATAATGGATTGGTTGTTTTTGGGGTAGATAATTCTGGAAATATAACACATAAGAAGACATATAATTATTCAGGCGATTCAGATTTTATTCCAACTGCATATAATCCAAAGGATATTGCGGTTTCTGGAGATTATGCATATATAGCAG
This sequence comes from Marinitoga sp. 38H-ov, assembly GCF_011057715.1. Taxonomy (NCBI): domain Bacteria; kingdom Thermotogati; phylum Thermotogota; class Thermotogae; order Petrotogales; family Petrotogaceae; genus Marinitoga; species Marinitoga sp. 38H-ov. Next base: position 7,077 of record NZ_LNGH01000003.1, on the reverse strand, counting down.
ATGGAGAAAACGGTCTTGTTGTAATAGATATATCTACGCCAGATAATCCAGATGTAGTAGATATGTATGATTATAGTAATGATGATAGCGATTCTGATGGTGTTGAAGATGCAATAGCAAATACAATATTTATATATAACGGGAATGCTTATATTGGATATTTAGATAATGATGCAGATGATGGAATAAATGTGAATTATGTGATTTCAATAGACTTATCTGATCCTGAAACTCTTGATTCATATAATGATATGAATTCTATTTCAAAAATCGATTTAGAAGCAGGAACTGCCGAAGATATATTTGTAGATGATGATTATGTTTATGTAGCAGCAGGTACAGGAGGATTAAGGATAATATCTTTAACCAAAGAAGCAGAAATTGGATATAAGAATACAGAAGATATGGATAATGTCAAGAGAATAGGTGGTATATGGAAAGAATAATGATTTCCCCCGATTTTTCGGGGGTTTTTTAATATATTTTTAAGTGTAAATATGTTATAATATTAAAAAAGAGTAAAGGAGTGATTATATGAGATTGAGAATAGGTCTTGCTCAATTAAACTCTCATGTAGGAAATTTGAGTTTTAATTTAGATAAGGCAAAAAAAGCACTAGATTTAGCTGAAAAAGAAAATGTTGATATATTAGTTTTTCCAGAGTTGTTTCTTGTAGGTTATCCTCCTGAAGATTTGGTTTTAAAAACGGGTTTTTTAAATGATTCGAGAAATATTTTAAATGAATATATAGAGTATTCAAAAAGTAAAAATACATTATCAATTATAGGAAATTTAGATTTTGAGGTAGACGCATATAATTCTGCGTATGTTATATATAATGGTAAAGAAGAGGCAAAATATCACAAAATATTTTTACCGAATTATTCCGTTTTTGATGAAAAACGTTATTTTTCTCCAGGAAAAAAACCTATGATAATTGAATTAGAAAATGGATTAAAAATAGGAGTTACAGTATGTGAAGATATATGGGTACCAAATGGACCTGCAGTTGATTTAGCAGAAATGGGGGCCCATGTAATAGTTAATTTATCGGCTTCGCCATATACAAAAGGTAAACCAAAAAGTAGATTAGAAATGTTAAAAACAAGGGCCTCAGAGCTTTCAACATGGCTCGTATATGTAAATCTTGTTGGAGGTCAGGATGAAATAGTTTTCGATGGGGGCAGTGTTGTAATAAATCCGTTTGGAGAGATCGTACATTCACTGCCATTATTCGAAGAAAAAATAGATATTATAGATATTGATCCAATATCATCAACAAGGGCTAATTTAAGAGAAGGTAAAAGAAGACATTTAATATATGAAAATAACGAAGTAGATATAGTAAAAATAAATAAAAAAATGAGAAAAAAAGAGAATATTAGAAAGCCAAATAAAAAAATATTGTTGATGGATAAATATGAAGAAATATATAATGCTTTAAAGTTAGGGTTAAAAGATTATATATATAAAAATGGATTTTCAAAAGTTGTATTAGGATTAAGCGGCGGTATGGATTCTGCGTTTGTATCTGCATTGGCAGTTGATACATTTGGACCAGAAAATGTATTGGGAATATTAATGCCATCGCAATACTCCTCTAGAGGTAGTATTGAAGATTCTTTGTTATTAGCAAAAAATTTGGGGATGAAAACATATACAATTCCTATTCGAAGAACATTTGAAAGTTTATTAAAAGAATTAAAAATAGCTTTTAATGATTTGCCAATAGATGTAACAGAAGAAAATATTCAAGCTAGGATTAGAGGGACTATAGTAATGGGCTTTTCAAATAAATTAGGATATATTGCTCTAGCTACAGGTAATAAAAGTGAGGTTGCTACTGGATATGCGACATTGTACGGAGATATGGCAGGAGGTTTTTCTCCAATTAAAGATGTTTATAAAACCGAAGTATATGCGCTAGCTAAATATTTTAATGAATTAAAAGGTGATTGGATAATACCAGAAAATATATTTACCAAAGCACCATCTGCTGAATTAAGACCAGATCAAACCGATCAGGATAAATTACCTCCATATGAAATCTTAGATGCTATACTTGAAAAGTATATTGAATATGAAATGAGTATAGATGAAATAGTAGAAGAAGGTTATGAGCTAGAAACTATAAAATATGTTATTAAACTTGTAGATTTAAATGAATATAAGAGAAGGCAAGGTGCCCCGGGGATAAAAATAACGCAAAGAGCTTTTGGTAAAGATAGAAGAATGCCTATAACAAATGGTTATAAAATTTGGAGGTAAAAATATGAAAATTGATAAAGAAGAAAGAAAAAAAGGAGCCAAATCTTTAATAATAATATTTGCAATAATGTTTTTTACATATTTATTAGTATGGTTTGTGTGGTCTCAATATGAAGAATTATTAAATGAATTTAAAGTTTTACCTACTTTGCAAATTGAAAAAGCTGATTGGTTTAATATATATGCAGATACGGAAATATTTGAATCTGATAAAGGTGAAACTATTATTGTTAATAAAATTGATGAAACAAATTATGTTATAAAGTATAAAGATAAAGTTTTTAAAGAAAAAGCATTTAGATATTTTAATTTTAGATATGTGGGAGATAATGTATTAATATCCTTCCCATCATTTTATATTAGAGGTATAAAAAATATTTTAATATCTGATAATGATATATATGAATTTTACAAGGTACCTATAGATTTGCAAGATGAATACGATATTTATTTTTCAGAATTTTTGCTTGGAGATTATAATGAAATAAGTATGAATCAATTGCCAGATGAAATAAAAAATGAAATAAAAAATAATAATATAAAGATTAAATCAAAATATGTAAGTTTTATTTTAGATAATATTGAAAAGGTGTATAAAATATCTGATGATAATTATATATTATTAAAGGAATCAGAAAGTTTTAAAGAATATTATATGATTAGAAATGAAGATGAAAAGAATTTTATCTTAAGAATTTTTTTAGTAGAGAAAAATATTTAGGTGAAAAAATATTTAGGTGAGTTGAATGTATGAGAATTTGAAAAATACTATTCAGAATATAAAAAAAATTATTAGAAATAATATAAATGAAAAATTATCTATTTTAGGTTTTTATGAAGAAGAATATGACCCTAAGTGCAATAATGAGATTATTGCAGAGTCAACATTTAATATGTTAAAAGATTTATTTTCCATTGATTATATAAATAGGAGAAATAAATATGTAGAAAATTTTACTTTTAATTTTTTGAACAAAATAATAGCATTAAAATTATTATTGGAAAAGGGAATTAATATATCTTTTGATGAATTAAAAGAATATATACCGGAGTTATTTGATGAAATATATGATATTAAATTAGATACTAATAAAATCATGGAAGAAATAAATAAGGTGAAAGATTGGCATAAAGAGGATATTTTAGGTTGGGCATATCAATATTATAATTTAGATGAAAATAGATCTAAATTATTTGAACAATCACAGTTTTATACACCAGAATGGGTTGTAGAATATTTGGTTGATAATACACTTACAAAATATTATTGTGAAATATATGATGATAAATATATAGCAGAAAAATATAAGATAAAGTATGAAAAAAGAAATATTAATAAGAAGTTAGAAGAATTTAAAATACTAGATCCAACATGCGGTAGCGGACATTTTTTAATAAAAGTTTATGATAGATTAAAAGAGTTTTATGAAAGGCAAGGGTATAAAAATTATATTAAAAATATAATTGAAAATAATATATATGGCATGGATATTGATCAAAGATCAATAGAAATTGCAAAAATAATATTAAAAATTAAAGCTTTAACAGATGGCTATAGTGGTGAATTGGATTTTAATTTAGTATCTACTGATTTTAAATTAATAAAATCAGAAGATATAGAAGATTTCAAACTAAAAGAAGTATATGAATCTGTTAAAAACGAACTTGAAGGTTATGAAGAATTGGGAGCGCTTATAACATTAAGTAGTGAGACTAAAAATAAAATTTTAGAATTACAAAAAAGGAAAATTATACCTTTATTTGAAGAAAAAACTAAATTGGATAAATATTATTTGGATAAAATAAAAAAATTTTTTAAAATTCTTATTTTAAATTATGATATAGTTATCTCAAATCCTCCATATACAGATTCACATGATTATACTCCAAATTTAAGAAAATTTATAAGAGAAAAATATTTTGAATTTAGAAAAAATTTATATGGATGTTTTATTAAAAGGAATTATGAATTTTTAATAGAAAATGGATTATTGGGAATGATAACTCCTCAGACATTTATGTTTATTAGCAGTTATGAACAATTAAGAAAGTTTATAATAAAAAATATGCATATAGAAAAATTAGTTCATATAGGTTTAGGTGGAGTGTTTGATGATGCTTTGGTAGATACAGCTATGTATATTTTTAGAAAAAGCAAAAAAAATGATGAAAAAGGAATATATATAAACCTAAATGATGTATCGTATAATGAAAAGAAATTTGAGTTAAAAAATATTGAGGATGAAATATTTAAAGGAAAAGAGTACAATAAAGTATTTATTGAAAATCAAAATGAATTTAAAAAAATACCAAGATTTCCTTTTGTATATTGGATAAATGATGAAATAAAAAAAATATTTCATTATAAAAAATTAATAGAATTTGCTGATGTTAGACAGGGTATTGCAACGGGAGATAATAATAGATTTTTAAGATATCATTGGCAAGTTCCTAAGAGCGAAATTAGATATAAAAAAGATAATAAAAAATGGGTTCCATATGCAAAAGGAGGACCATATAATAAATGGTTTGGTAACTTATGGTGGGTTATTGCATTTGATGAAGAAAATTATAATGCTTTAAAAAATATGGGGAATCACCTTCCCAATAAGAAATATTATTTTAAACCAGGCATAACATATTCTATGACAACCTCTAAGGGACCAACATTTAGAATTTTACCAGAAAATTTTTTATTTGATTGTAAAGGTAGTAGTATTTTTACAAATGATGAAAAATTCAAATATTCTTTAATTGCATTTTTAAATAGCAAATTAGCTTTCTATTTGTATAAGTTTATTGCTGGTAGTGTTGATTTAGAAGTTGGTGATTTGAAATATATTCCAATAGCTAATGATTTAATAAAAGAAAATAAAAAAAGAGAGTTGTTAATTAAAATAGTAAAGCTCATTATAGTTATAAAAAAACAAAATATAGACACATCTCCTTTAGAATTGCATTATAAAGGTTCTCCACTACATCAATTCAAAAAAGGATCTTTTGAGGAAAGGTTAATAGATATAATACAAACAAAAGATATTTTAGATACATATATGTTATTGTTAGAAGCTCTTGTTGAGAAAATTATATTTCAAATATATAAATTAAAAAAGAAAACAATACAAGAAATATTTAAAAAAGAAAAAGTACCATCTGGGTGGAATAAATTAATTGATTATAATCTTTTGCCTGATATAGAAGAATTATTAAAAAAAGAATACTTAAATGAGTTTGGATTAAATTCGGAAGATTTGAAAGAAATTGAAGGTGAAATATATAGATTTTTAAAACATATACCCATTAAGAAGGAAAAAGTAAATTTAGAAGAATTGAATTCAATTTATTATAAAAAGAATAGATATGAATATGACAATGCTATAGAAAGAACATCTATGAATATGTCTCTAAACCCTATTTCTATTATTAATTTATTGGATTATAATAATCTTAATTTTAGATATTATAAAACAAAAGAAATATTATTTCTAATGATTAATGAAGAATATCTAAAAAATATGGGAGATTATAATAAAATTAAAGAATCATTGTATAATTTAGGCATTTCAGAAGAAATTATAAAAAAATATTTAAGGAGAAATTTGAAAGATTATATAGAGAATAAGTTAAAAGATGATCAATTAAAATATTACAAAAAAACATTACCAATTTTTTGGGAGTGATATTGTGGAAGAATATAGAAGGATATTTAGGCAAATTACGGTGTCTGTTTTGATAATTGTTTCAATCTTTATAATAGGTGTTATAGGGTTTATGATTTTAGAAGGATGGGATTTCTATACAGCTTTTTATATAACAGCTATTACTATATCTACAGTAGGGTATGGAATGCCAGAAAATATATCTCATGCTACTATAATATTTGATACAATCTTAATTTTTTCAGGTATATCTGTTGTATTATATTTAATATCCTCTTTAACGGCATTATTAGTAGAAGGAGATTTTAAAAAGATAGGGGGAGTTTTAAAGATGTTGAAAAGAATTGAAAAAATAAAAGATCATTATATCATAGTTGGTGGAGGTAAGGTTGGTAAGTATATTATAGAAGAATTTGAAAAAGAAATGGTGCCATATATTGTAATAGAAAAAGATGAAAATATCATAAATAGATTATTGGAAAAAGAAGAATATAAAAATATTAATTATATAATAGGTGATGCAAGAGAAGAAGATATATTGATAAAAGCAAAAATATTTGAAGCAAAGGGAGTATTGTTAACATTACCAAATGATGTTGATAATTTATATATCTCATTGACAGCAAAAACACTAAATCCTTCATTATATATTGTATCCAATGCAACTAGTAGTGAAGAATTAAGAAAATTATTATATGCTGGTGTAGACAATGTAATACTTCCTCCTGAAATAACAGGAAAAAGGATGGCGCTTATGATATCTAAACCCAATGTATTATCATTTATAGAAACAACACAAACAGATTTTGGTGAAACATTTGGGTTCTCGGAAATAAAAATACCAGAAAAAAGTTGGATGGTAGGAAAGGATTTTGGTGAATTAGAAATATCAAAAACATTAAATGTTATAGTAATGGCAATAAGAAGAAATAAAAAAGCTCATTATAATCCTAAAGCAAACTTTAAAATAGAACCTAAAGATTCTTTGATGGTAATAGGAGAACAAGAAGATATAGAAAAGTTAAAAAGATACGTTATTCTTCCTGAAATATAATCAATTCACTATTAATTAACAAAATTAACGAAGATGTAAGTTGACAAAGTGGAGAAAAGGTGGTAATATATATACTCGGACGCGGGCGAAAGCCAG
>NZ_LNGH01000002.1:189055-189340 GCF_011057715.1 Marinitoga sp. 38H-ov | reverse complement strand
GCAATAACAAAAATAAATGTTAATGACAGAGCAATATATGTATCATTTATTAACGGTAAGGTTATAAAAATAGATAAATTTGATGGAAAAGTCATATGGGATGTGGATTTTAAAGATAAAGTATCAGATTTGATTCTTTTAAAAAATGATAAATATTTAGTAGTTTCTCAGGAAAATGGAAATATTTCTATAGTTGATATAGAAAATGGAAGTATTTTAACTTCTTTTAAATCTTTTGAAGGAGTATATGAAATTTCACCATCACTATTAAAAAATTATTTTATT